>DAINRK010000477.1:0-4004 GCA_036741855.1 Anaerolineales bacterium | reverse complement strand
TTATCATCCTTGCGCGTCACGAGGGCATATCCACGCGCAAGAACTGCCAACGGATTTAACGCTTCAAGCCTCTTCTGCATCCCTTTAAGGTGAGATGATTGCAATTGAAATTGATGCATCAATGAAGAATAGGCGCGCCGGGCGAGTTCATCTAAGCGCTGACGTTCTGATTGGATCCGGCGGTCTGGAGAAACGTATCGAAGTTGAGAGGCGAGAGAAGAGAGCAACGTCCTTTTTTCGGCTAGCAGGTTCAAAGTCGAAGAGAGGAGGCGAGATTGATAGTTCTGTAATTCCGCACGTAAATCTATGATCGTAATTTGAGTAGCAAGTTCCGCGGCGGCTGTGGGAGTCGGTGCGCGCATATCTGCCGCGAAATCTGAGAGGGTGAAATCCGTTTCGTGACCGACTCCACAAACAATGGGCGCATCTGATGTGGCAACGGCGCGCACGACGCGTTCATCGTTGAATGCCCACAGGTCTTCGATGGAGCCACCTCCTCGCGCGAGGAGGATGACATCAGGAGATTGCAGATTTAGAGATTCAATGGCTTTGACGAGCGCCGGAGGGGCTTCCGTGCCTTGGACGGGAGAAGGCGCAAGGATCACATGGACAAGAGGCATGCGCCGACGTAACGTATTCAACATATCACGCAATGCCGCACCTGTTGCAGAAGTTACGATACCGATTTTGTGAGGAAACACTGGAATGGGACGCTTGCGCTCAGGAGCAAAGAGACCTTCGGCTTCAAGCATCGACTTGAGCCTCAAAAATTCCTGATATAGCGCGCCCTCACCCACTGACCGGATCTGGTCAGCGTAAAGTTGGTACTGTCCACTTATTTCATAGATGCCAATCTTGCCGTGCACCTCCACTGCCATACCGTTTTGAAGCGGAAGGCTGAGACGTGCCGCGCTGGTCTTCCACATCACGCATTTAAGTGCCGCGGATGAATCTTTCAGCGTGAAATAAACATGGCCCGAAGCAGGACGAGACAAGTTTGAAATTTCCCCTTGCACCCAAACGTCTTGAAGGATTTCATTCTCTTCAAGCAACTTGCGTATGTAGAATGTGAGGCGCGAGACTGTCCATTGTTGGGTAGAGAATAAAGCGGGTTGCATTGGTTGGAGGATAATCGAAAAATGATGAATTAGGAAGTATCTCTCAGAATGCTTTCCATGGCTCAATTCTCTGCTACAATTCAACCATCCAATTACGAATTAATACCTACTTACTCACTTATGAATCACATTTGGTCACCGTGGCGTATGGAATATATCGAAAATCACAACAAACCTGATGGATGTGTATTCTGCATCGCACAAGCCATGGAAGATAGCGCTGAAAACCTGATCGCGCACCGCGGCGAACGCGCTTACGTGATCCTCAACCGCTATCCTTACACAAGCGGGCATCTCATGGTGGTTCCGTTTGAGCATAAAGCGAACATTGAAGTACTTGATCCCCAAACCCGCGCCGAAATGATGGAGTTGACCGCTCGCGGAATGACTGTCCTACGCAAGGTATACAACCCGCAGGCGTTCAATATGGGAGCCAACATTGGTGAAGCGGCAGGCGCGGGCGTGAAGGAACATGTGCATATCCACATTGTCCCCCGGTGGAAAGGCGACACGAATTTTATGTCCACTCTGGGCGACACACGGGTTCTGCCAGAGACCCTGGAAGATACATACGAACGCGTGAAGAAGGGTTTTCTGCACAGCAAGTGACAGTTATTTTTGTCATTTATGTTTCGATCCTTTAAACACTTCCCCTTTCTCTGTATCATCTTAATATCTTTCCTGCTCAACAATTGCAGTCCAAGCCTTCCAACCACGACGACTTCACCTATAAATCCATCCATTAACACGACAGCTATTTCAACAGATTTGCAATCAACACCTACGGAACTCGTACTTGGGCCAACACCGTTCGTCGACGTTATCAATCCACTAACGGGTTTGCCTGTTGCAAATCCATCTCTTCTTGAAATCCCGGCCGCGCTGGTTTCGATCTCACATTTTCCCGTCACAGCCCGTCCACAGGCAGGATTATCATTCGCTCCCTATGTGTTCGAGGTCTACATCACGGAGGGTGCGACTCGTTTCCTGGCGACTTTTTATGGTGAGATTCCGGAGCCTGAAGCATTGGTGACCGGTGATTGCGAAGTCAGAAATGAACCATTCCATCAAATTGGCGAAATTCTGGGAAATCAAGTTTGGCTGGATTCAAATGCCAACGGGCAGCATGAAGTGTGGGAGCGCGGCGTGGGAGGCATATGTGTCAATCTTTACGACCCAAGTCTTTCACTGCTTCAGCAAACCACTACAGACAGCAACGGTTATTACGGATTCAACGTCGAAGTGGGAAGATACTTCGTCGAATTTGTGAAGCCTTCGGGGATGGAGTTTACCCAGAAAAATGCTGGGGATGAAGGTGAAGATAGTGATGTGGATCCGACATCGGGCCGGACGGACCCACTTGACTTTACCTCGTCGCTTCTTAATCTGGACGCAGGTTTGGTCGCACCTGCAAGTCTTACTTCTACCTCCGAGCTATCCGAACCAAAAGTTGGACCCGTTCGTTCCGGCCGTCTCGTCTATGCTGATATTCAGGCGTTCTTTCAGGATTCATGCCTGATCTACGCGTTTGCATCTCACGAGGTTCTGGCAGAGCTGCCTAAATGCGGTTTCGTCACACATGACGTACAAGGGGGTGGATACATGTTTGGGATTGATGAAATGATGCAGCTTGCCGAGAGCAGGAAAAACCCGAATGCAGGCTTGAATTACGCAAGCAATGCATATTCATCTGTCCCTCCTGAGGGAGGTACTCCTGCATCACGGCTCCATGTGTACATTGCGTGGCTGAATCAATCGGCCTGGGTTTATGATCCGCTCTATCAATCCTGGTGGCGGTATGTGGACGACGCAAGTGAGGATACCGCAGGCTTTGTTCACCCGGAAACAGATCGTCTGACGGGTCGTCAATTGCACTTTGAGAATGTGATCGTTCTATTTGCTTATCACGATGTCCTCTCTCCCACAAATCTCGAAATCCATCTGGAGCAGGATTGGGTGGGCAACGCGATTCTATTCCGCGACAGGAAAAAATATGATATCCGATGGAGCACACGTGCAACGCCTGAAGAGGTGCAAACGGGTCGCCGCAAGCCCATCCAATTCTTTTATCCAGATGACATCACCCCTTTCCCGCTCAAGCCGGGTCATACCTGGGTGCTGGTGGTCACACCTGAAACAGCAGTCACTGAACAGGCATCAGGCGAATGGTTATTGCAATTCTCTCAGCCGCCAGGGGCGAAGTAAAAGTAACTGGTGATTCGTAATTAGAGATTTGAGAATTGTTGATTCGAATCTTTTCAATTTGTCTTAGTATTTTACTTCTCACCAACTGCGGCGGCAGACCCGCTATTGAATCGACTCCAACACATGCAACGACGCTCGTACCCACTGTTACATCGACACTCACAACACTGCCCTCTACATCCACGCCACAACCGCATCTTCCTCCAGTTGCATACGGACCTGAGCTTGAAGACTTTCCTCAGGGCATCAATCCATTGACGGGGGGCGCCGCTGTAGACCCATCACTCCTGAATCTACCTGCCGTGCTTGTCTCGATCAGTAATATGCCGGTCACCGCGCGCCCACAGGCAGGACCAGGCTTCGCTCCGTGGATTTTTGAAATTTTTATCGGCGAGGGAACCACGCGTTTCATGGGAGTTTTTTATGGTGATGTACCACGAACGATTCCTAATATCATGGGCCCATGTAAATTGCGCGACAAGATTATTCATCCAAACGGAGATTGGATCGGCAATCGTGTCTGGCTCGATGAAAATGAGAACGGTCAACAGGATGCCTGGGAGGTCGGCGTTGGGAGTGTATGCGTTAAGTTGTTAGATGCGATGAGCCGAAAGGTCATCGATGAAACATCCACAGATTCAAATGGATATTACGCATTTGATCTTCTCAGCAGCAATGATG
>DAINRK010000476.1:0-4006 GCA_036741855.1 Anaerolineales bacterium | reverse complement strand
GGCTTTATGCACTAGAACCCAACGTAGGGATGATCCGGCTCGCACAAAAGCACCAGAGTAGAACCAGGCTGATTATCGAATATCTTGACCTGCCAGGAGAACGCATTCCTTTGGAGGATGAGACCGTCGACACAGTAGTTAGCACCTTTACACTATGTACAATTTCAGGAATCGTTGAAGCTATTCGAGGCATTGCACGCGTCTTGAGACCAGATGGCAAATTCATCTTCTTTGAACTCGGACTTTCACCCGATCCCAAAGTACAACGTTGGCAAAAACAAATGCAGCCAATTTTCCACTGGTTGTTCCAAGGCCTTTACCTGACAAGAGATATTCCATCTTTAATCACGCAAGGTGGATTTCAGATCAAGCCGATGGAAGCAGGATATTTGGCGCCATTTCCGAAGTCGTTGACATACTGTTGGTGGGGTATTGCAGGCCTACAGCGGGAGTAACATCTGATTTGGGTAATCGATGTGATTGTCTTTGTGGCGTCTCGCCGGAAGTCTGATTTGTCCGATGAGGAGATTCTGGATAAGGACGTAAGAGATAGCATGCAATGAAGATATCGCTGTTTTTTGCTTTTATTTTGGGTTTTGTTGGGTTTGTCACTTCATTTGGGGCACACATTGTCGCTGTTAACTTACCGGTCTATGCAGAAGAAGTTGGCATTGGCGTTGCAATCATTGGTCTGCTCATTGCTGCCTATGATTTTGCCGAGATCATCGCAAAACCGATTTTTGGTAGTATTGCTGATAAGCAGGGGATGAAAAAGACGCTACTTCTTGGTATTGGTGTTTTTATCGCGGCTTCCTTGCTTTATCTAGTCGTTCCGGCGCGGTGGTTACTGGGTATTCGATTCCTACAAGGAGTAGGAGCCGCGGCGCTCTCGGCTGTTTCGCTCGCATTAGTGGGAGTTTATTATGAACAAAACAGGGGCAGAGCGTACGGTATCTATAATGCCATAAAAGGTGCAGGCTACGTGCTCAGCCCCCTCGCAGGTGGATTCATCATTGCTAAAAGTAATTTTAGCTACATCTTTATTGCTGCTGCCGCGATTGGGGTATTTGCTTTTGGATTGGCTTTGTTACTTCCCAATGTGAAAGAGAACATTTCTCTGGATGACGACGATGATGATTTTTCACTTGAGTCATTTATTTCGGTATTTAGAGACCCTAAACTAATCCGCTGGTATGCAATTATTGTCGTCAATATGTTCTTTGTCAGTATTCTCTTTGGTTTCCTGCCTGTTCGGGTATATGCGCTTCACTATGGCACGGTTCAAACAGGGTTAATCCTTTCCCTGGTTGCGTTGAGTTATCTTCTGATCCAGCCTGTGGCAGGGTATCTTGCCGATAGAACTGATGTGACAACGACGATCCGTATTGGGCTGATACTTTCTGCGATTAGTATTATTGCCGCACCTTTTGTAAAAGATGCCTTGCTAATCCTTGATGCAGTAATTGCAGGGATCGGAGTAGGCATCGTTTGGACAAATACAGATACGCTGGTAAGTAAATTGGCAGAAGAAGGTAAACTGGGTGCAACGATGGGTGCTGCCGGTTCATTCAAAGAGTTTGGAGACATGGTCGGACCTATTCTAATTGGTGTACTCTCACAATTTTTGGGATTAGCCTGGGGTTTTGTAATCTGTGGCATTTTAGGACTTTTCTCTATAACACTAATCCAATCGAAGAAGCCTTTATGACGAAAAATACCTCCAACAAAACAATTCAACTTCACCATGATTGTCACTGTTATAGTGACGGTCACCACCGAAGCAATTTTGCAACTAGGGTAATCCACAGTTCCTGAAATTAACGCAAAACTGAGGGAATCCACAATTGAAATGGAAAGCGATTCCACCGAAAATGAAGTCAAATTCATCTTTCGGAGGATTTCCATGAAAAGTCTGTTTTCAATAATTTTTGGTAGTGTACTGGTAACACTTTGGCTGGCTTATCTGTATCAAAACCCCAATACGGTTGCCACACCAACACCCGCTCTGGGTCCCCCAGCACAGGCTATACAGTTCAAGTTGACGATTGGCATTACACAAGGAATTAATCTCCCGGTGCCTCACGTCCGCCATACTGCAACGCGCTTATTGAATGGCAGAATCCTGGTGGTAGGTGGATACGCAGGTGAGAACATGTCTCTAACAGAGGTTGATCTCTTTGACCCGATGAATGGATCAATCACCTCGGCAGCGCCACTGCATATCCCCCGTCACGATCACTCGGCTACCTTGCTTCGAGATGGCCGGGTATTGGTCGTGGGCGGCTACAATCCCCAGCAACAATGGTTGACGGATGCCGAAGTATATGATCCTTTCAAGAACACATGGACGGTGGTGCCGCCACATTATTCACACGGTATAGCACATACAGCAACACGGTTGAAAGATGGTCGCGTGCTGATCGTTGGCGGCGGCATTGGCAACGGGGTTTGCACAGAACGTGCTGAGCTATTTGATCCCCAAACGAATTCCTGGACCGAAGTGCCCTCGCTTCCAGCGCCGCGAAACGGGCACACGGCGGATGTATTAAACGACGGCCGCGTACTGGTTGCAGGAGGGGAAGATGCCAGAGGCTTCACTGTAGGTGGAGATGCTTTCATTTACGATCCAAAGGCAAACAGTTGGACAGTGACAGCACCCATGGTTAAGCAGCGCGCCTATGCGAGTTCCGTTCAACTCAAGGACGGACGTGTACTCGTCGCAGGGGGCATCGCTGCCGATGGAGTGCCTGTTTGGCACGTGATTGCAAACGCGGAGATTTATGATCCAGCGTCGGATAGCTGGGGTGCAACAGCCTCTCTTTCAGAAGCACGTTTTGGCTATGTTCTCAGCCTGCTTCCGAATGGTCAGGTACTTGCCATAGGCGGCAGCCGCGACCACGACAGCAATTGGGGCATAGGCTCATTTGTCCGAGATGTGGAAGTCTATGATACCAAAGCAAATGGCTGGAATACTATGGGTGAAATCCCTCAGCCCAGTGCCTTTGCGGCTGCGGCTCTCTTCCATGATGGTCGCTTATGGGTGACTGGAGGTTATGAGGGTCCGTCTGGTGAGAACATCTCGAAGGCAACGTGGATCATCGCGCCTATTCACCTGCAGCCATAAAATTTGCGAAAATCTCTCGGCGAAGAACAGCCGCGCAGGTATTGTGTATGCGTTACCACAACGACGGGCAGCCTGAGCATGCCAAAGCTTCTGGAGGAGTTACTGGCGCTTGGCTCCCTTCGTTGTGCTTCGCACCTTTTGGGCACTCCCGCTTTGTAGTATGCGCGAGAAGTGTATGCTTCGCACAATTTCGGAGAGGAGCAAATATAGCTCCACGACTTTGCTTATTTCGCTGGCAGATGTAAAATTATTACGAGGAGAGATCTATGGCGAAACAACCAGAGTTTAAAAAATATCAGCCCTTGGACGAATGGTTTAGCAAGCAGTCGACTGCTGCGGAACCCATCCTGATGACTTTTGACCAGGTCGAAGAAATTTTAGGGACTCCCTTGCCCAAGTCAGCAACCAAGCTTGCGACATGGTGGACAAACGTCCAGCCTAAGATTCAGAGTCATCGCACGGCCTGGCTCAATCATGGTTGGAAGGTAGCAGAGTTTGACCAGCAAGCCGGGTGGGTAAAGTTTGTCCGAGCGTGAGATCTGCTTCAGTTGAACTGCTCCCTCTGCAAATTTTTTCCTTGTCGATCTGTTTGGTGATGTATTCGTTTCCAGCGGCTTGGGATATACTGGAAAAGCTATTCTTGAACGCAGGCGTAAGTCTTCGCGTGTCACCCAATAAAGCACTACCAAAAAAGTATCTTTTATCAGTTCTGGTATTCCTATTGCTAGCCGGATGTGCTAGTGAATTTCTCTCTAATGGAGAGCTTAATCAAAATGAAGCAATTGACACAGCGGTAAAGATTGCATCAACATCTATGCCTGAAATTAGTGGTTCAAAAGCCATATCAGCATTTATCTATTGTGATTGACGCAAAAACAGGAT
>DAINRK010000475.1:0-4020 GCA_036741855.1 Anaerolineales bacterium | reverse complement strand
TTGTCGGGGTGCCGAGATTTGAACTCGGGACCTCACGGACCCGAACCGTGCGCTCTACCGGTCTGAGCCACACCCCGATATCATCCCCGTATAGGGAATTAGCCCGCGAATTATAACTGTCGCACTTTCATTTTGCAAGCACAGCCGAAAAGATTAAACACGAAGGACACAACGATCACGAAGGAAAACCTTAAGATCCCATTCTTTGAGTACTTCGTGCCCATTGTGTTTCAAAACTATGGGTTTAGCAACACTTCCTGGCTGTACACATAGAACAACCCATTGATGCGGTCGTCATCCTGGTGAATGGTCAATCGTGCAAGAGTCGGCTCGCGCACTTTATACGGAATCGTCGTCTCGAACAACTGCGGGTTGATATGGTCCACTGTCAGAATGCGCAAGCCGATGGAATTACCATCTGGCCCTACCAGTTCAAGGATCACTGGCTGAAGGTTGAAGGGCCATAAGTCGCCTTTCACGCTCATGACGCCGCCAGTAATTGATTCCTCTGCAGCGGGGCTGAACACACCGATAGGCTCTGAAGGATTCCCAGGCGGGTTGATCTCGTTAGCTCCGTTGGAAAGCATCAAGATACGGACTGAATTCAATGCCTGAAGTCTTCCAGCTTTATCCTTCGTGCTGATGGTGATACGTCCCACCTCTGCTGTCGCGCGGATCTCAAAGGGGATCTTGATGTTTTGAGGCACGCCCTCTCTGGAGGTGTGTACTGTCTTCAATGTGCGTGAGAGCAAACGACCATCTTCCCCATATAGATCGACCTGGACTTTTTCGCTTTCACCGGCGATGACGTTCATGCGAAGATTGATCGGTGAAATCACTTTGGACATCGGTCCCGGCGCCTGGATTTCAATTGCGGCTGGCTTGTGCCAGGGATAATCTGTCGCTGTGGAGGTTGGGGGTGTCGTTGGCGTGAATGTTGGGAAGCGCGTCCGCGTTTGTGTAACAGTAGGTGTAAGAGCGATTGCCGTTCCGGTCCCCGCGCTGCTGGCTGCTTCCGCTGTCCACGCGATCACGGTCGGCAAATATTCAGGTGGATACGGTGTCGGGATGGGGCTTGCAGTTGGTGCAGCGCAGGCGGCTAAAAATCCGATAAGGGAAATAAGAAGAAAAAGTTTGCGATACATAATTAACACTATGTCATTGCACGGAGCGTTGGTTGCGACGAAGCAATCCTGATTTAACAGGAGATTGCTTCGCAAAAAGCGCTCGCAATGACATGATTAATTAACTTTCCAGCGTAAGGGTTTTTCTTGCAAAGCGGACAACACTTCATTCGCGATATCTTCTGACGCGCGGGATTGTGCTTCAGCTGTTTGTGCTCCGATATGCGGTGTGGCGATCACGCGTGGATGGGAAACGGTCTCCGTTAAACCAGGCGGTTCCTGCCCGAAGACATCCAGCGCGGCGCCCGCGACCTTCCCACTATTCAAAGCATTGAGCAATGCAGACTCATCGATGATGCCACCCCGCGCCGCGCAGACGATCCGCACGCCATCTTTCATCTGAGAAAATGCAAGCGGACCGATCATATCTCTCGTTTGCACGTTGAGTGGCAAATGCAAAGAAATGAAATCAGACCATGCATATAGATCCTGGATTGAAACAGGTTCTGCGCCGCGTTCTTTGATGTCATCTTCTGAGATCAACGGGTCATAGGCAATGACGTTCATGCCGAACACAGAGGCGCGTTTGCCGACCTCCACGCCGATACGACCAAAGCCAATCAAGCCAAGAGTCTTTCCATATAACTCAACCCCTTCCAATTCTTTCTTGAGCCACTGTCCCTGTTTCATCCCTGCGTCAGCGCGAGGGATTTCGCGTGCAAGTGTCAGAAGCAGTCCAAACGTCAATTCTGCAACTGCAAGAGTTGTAGACAGCGGTGCGTTGACAACAGTGATGTCCCGTTTCTTCGCGGCTCCAAGGTCAATGTTGTCCACTCCCACGCCGGCGCGGCCGATCACTTTGAGGCGTGAAGCCGCGTCCATAACGGGAGCAGTTACCTTCGTCCGTCCGCGAACGATGAGTGCATCGCAATCGGGAATTGCTGTGAGCAAATCCTCCGCGGAGATCCCGCTCTGGTCATCCACTTTTGCATTAGCGCGCAAGATGGACTGTCCACTTTGGTCCAGTCCATCTGTGATGAGTATTTTGAATTCAGACATGGAAATATTTTATCATGGGCATGTAGGGATAGGCAGTTGCCCATCCCTACATGCCCGATTATTCATACCTCAACGCTTCCACAGGTTCCAAACTCGCCGCGCGGTTCGCGGGATAAATCCCAAAGAAGAGACCGACTGCCGCCGAAAAGATCGTAGCAAGTGCAACAGCATCAAGCCCCACCACTGGCGTGAAGGCTGTTCCGCTTGCCGCAGCAATCTGACCCACAGCAAATGAAATGAGCCAGCCAAACAGGATGCCGATAATTCCGCCGATGAGACTTAGCAGAGATGACTCGGTGAGAAACTGTGTGAGGATGTCGCGCCGGCGCGCGCCCAGGGCTTTGCGCAAACCAATCTCGCGCGTACGCTCTGTCACTGACACAAGCATGATGTTCATAATGCCGATGCCGCCCACCAAAAGTGAAATGCCTGCGATTCCACCCAGGAATATCGTCAGGATGCCAGTGATTGATTGGAATGTAGTCAGCAAATCCTGCTGAGTAAACACCGTGAAATCATCCGCACCGACGGGAGTTCGATGACGCTGGCGAAGGATCTGTGAAATTTCCTCTGTTGCCATCAAGACTGCGTCGCCGCTCACAGCCTGAACCAAGAGCAGATCAGCCTGGTCACGAGTGCTGCGCCGAATAAGCCGCGCCTGAGCTGTACTGAACGGGATAATGACGCGATTATCTTCGCTTCCGAACAGACCACCGCCTTTTGAAGCAAGTACGCCCAATATGCGAAAAGGCTGTCCCTCAATTCGGATGGTTTCGCCCGTGATGCCATCATGGCGACCAAAAAGTGTATCGGCAGCTTCGGGGCCCATTAACACAACAGATGCTCTTCCAAGAAGGTGCTCTTCGTTAATATATTCGCCTTCCGTCAATTCATAATTCCGCACCGGGAAATATGTGGGTGTTACGCCGTTGACCTCAACCGTTGTGTGCTCTCCGCCATAAGATATTTCTCGGTTCGATTGCAAAATCGGTGCAACGGCTTCCACCGAAGGCGCAGCAAAGTGATCCGCTATCGCGTCTGCGTCCCCCAAAGTGATCGGCCGTTCATTGCGAACAGATTGGTCCTGCCCACCGCGAAATACAAATAAGAGATTCGTACCAACGCCGCTTATCGAACCGGTGATGGATTGTTCTGCACCGCGCCCAACAGCCAGCATGGCGATTACTGCTGCGACACCGATGACGATTCCAAGCACAGTCAGACCAGATCGCAGTTTGTTCCCACTTATGCTTTCGAGCGCTTCGAGAAATGCTTGTGCAAGGGTCATGAAGCACCATCCAGCAGACCATCGCGCAAACGGATCACGCGTTGTGTTTGTTCAGCAATCATGGAGTCATGCGTAACAATGATTAAAGTCGTGCCGCTTTCTTTATTCAAATTGAGCAAAAGATTCATGATCTCTTTGCCCACTTTTGAGTCAAGATTGCCGGTTGGCTCATCGGCCATGATAATGGCCGGGTTATTGACAATGGCACGTGCGATCGCAACGCGCTGTTGTTGTCCACCAGATAGTTCCGTCGGACGATGACTCATGCGATCACCGAGTCCCACGGCCTTTAAAGCGTCGATTGCACGCGCGCGGCGGCCGTCTAAAGAACCAGAATAACGCAACGGCAATTCCACATTGGTAATTGCAGTCTGGCGTGAGAGCAGGTTGAAACTTTGAAAGACAAATCCCACTTTGCGGTTGCGGATACTCGCAAGCTGATCGTCATTTAGCGAGGCAACCGGCTCGCCGTCCAAAACGTATTCGCCAGAACTTGGCCGATCCAAACATCCGAGTGTATTCATCAAGGTGGATTTGCCTGACCCCGAG
>DAINRK010000474.1:0-4022 GCA_036741855.1 Anaerolineales bacterium | reverse complement strand
CGTGCGAACAGGGCGCACAGGACTTCCCCTCTCCTTCACCCCAATGGGGTGCTTCGCAAGGAGAGGGATCAGCGGATGCCTCTGGAGATTGTCACAAACTCCTTTCTCCCTTCCGAAACAAGCACAAGGAGTGACCGGGTTTAAAAAAACTCTGTCGCTCGAGTCGAAATCCGGGCGGTAACGACTGGGACAAGACAAGTGTAGTGATACAGGTGTATCCCTGTTTTGTTTGGAAGGGCTGTCTTTTTTAATGCGAAGTCATTTAACAGGCATGCCCGCGCATGCCTGTTTTATTTAATAGCTCCGTTGGTCGAGTAGCTCTGAGCGCTTTTTGCGAGGAGCATATCGAGACCAATAATAGAATGCAAACGTGAAATTGGTGGTTTCGACACCTGCACTTGCGTCAGGTGCAAGTGTACGGCGGATTATCGCCGCCAACTCAACCACCGATATCAAAAGTAAGAGAGCAAGAATCGGGTCGTCATGAATAAGGGATGTTCATAGAATAGGATCAAAAGGAGAAACTATGAACATAAAAACCGATCTCAAACAAAGTTCTGAAGATTACCTGCGAATCGAGCAGGCAATCACGTACCTTGAAAATCATTATAAAGACCAGCCGAGCCTGGAAGAGGTTTCAGCAAATATTGGATTGAGCGAATACCATTTTCAGCGATTGTTTACGCGTTGGGCGGGCGTCAGTCCAAAGCGGTTCCTGCAATTTTTGACGAAGGAAGGTGCAAAGGATTTGCTTAACCGCTCCGAGAATCTACTGGACACTACGCATCAAGTGGGACTCTCGAGCCTGGGCCGCCTTCATGATCTATTTGTCTCGACTGAGGCTGTGACACCGGGCGAATACAAATCCCGCGGCGAAGGCGTGACCATCCGCTATGGAATTCACCTGACGCCGTTTGGTAAATGTCTGATCGGGCTGACCGAGCGCGGGATTTGTCACCTCGGATTTGTGCAATCCAGTGAAGGTGATGCGATTGATAACCTTATGGCAGATTGGAAGGAAGCAAGGATGATCGAGGATTACAGGTCTACGGCTTCCCTTGTAGAGCCAATCTTCGACCTACGCTTTAACACCCGCATCAAACCGCTGACGTTACATCTGCGCGGTACAAACTTTCAATTGAAGGTTTGGGAAGCGTTATTAACCATTCCAGCCGGAGCAGTCACCACCTATGAAGGGATCGCTTCACGAATTGGCAAGCCGAATGCCGCACGCGCTGTGGGCACAGCGGTTGGACACAACCCAATTGCAGTGTTGATCCCTTGTCATCGCGTGATTCGCAAGGTTGGCGAGTTTGGAAATTATCGTTATGGTGAGTTGAGGAAGAAGGCGTTACTTGCCAGAGAGTTTGTGAATACGTCGGTAGTTGAGTAGACTGCAGTTATAGTTCGCTTTTGTATCGAGACCACTGGTTAACAGAGTTATTTATGTTACGAGTTGGTCTCGATACGGGCTTCGCCCTACTCGACCAACGGCTCATAATAAGGAATAAATGAAGTCAAAAATCTGGATTGCGTTGTTCGCTTTGTATGTCGTTTGGGGCTCTACGTATCTGGCAATTCGATTCGCAGTGGAGACAATACCTCCATTCCTGCAAGCAGGATTACGCTTCTTTATCTCAGGTGTGATTCTCATAGGCTGGAGACGACTCGCAGGTGATGCTATGCCAACGCGCAAGGAATGGAAATCGCTCGCGATCATTGGCACATTGCTTTTACTGGGTGGAAACGGACTGGTCTCTTTTGCGGAGCAAAGAATTGCATCAGGTATTGCCTCCCTGATCATTGGGACAGTTCCACTGTGGCTTGTCCTTATTGAAGCGTTACGGCCGGGCGGGGTGAGACCTACCTGGCAGGTAATGGTTGGATTGATCATCGGCTTTGGAGGCATCTACCTGCTGGTTGGTCCGACTGATTTGAGCGGCGGACTACAATTCGATGCGATCGGTACGATCGTTCTGTTGATCGCTGCTTTCCTATGGGCACTCGGCTCGATATACAGCCGAAGCGCGGATTTGCCAAAGTCCGCTTTGATGATGACAGGCGCAGAAATGCTGGCAGGCAGCATTCCCATTTTTCTTGTGAGTATAATCTTTGGCGAATGGAAGTCATTTAGCTTCGCGCAAGTCTCGATGAATTCATGGCTTGCATTGCTTTTCCTCATTACATTTGGTTCGATGGTTGGGTTTGTAGCTTATATCTGGTTATTGCAGAATGCACCCATTTCACTCGTGGCAACCTATGCGTATGTCAATCCGTTGGTGGCAGTCTTTTTAGGAAATTGGTTTGCACAAGAATCGCTCACTGCGCGTATACTGGTGGGTGCAGTGATCATTATCGGGTCGGTCATATTTATCAATAGCGCGCGGCAGGCCAAAGTCAAGGCAGAACCGTTGCAGGCCGTCGCCGATGGCGACGACTAGAGAAATGCGTTACGAGCGAATTAAGTTGAAGCATAATTAAAGAGGAGATTGCTTCGTCGCTCACTGACGTTCGCTCCTCGCAATGACATCAATCTATAAAGGAGAACAAAATGGACGCGAAAGATTTAGTCAAACGTGTAAAGGAAGATGGAGTTAAGTTCGTTTCATTGCAGTTCAACGATGTGACTGGCGCCGTGAAGAGCGTGGATATGCCTGTGAAAGGTCTGGATGGCGCGCTCGAAGATGGTGTATGGTTCGATGGCTCATCCGTGGAAGGCTTCGCTCGCATCCAGGAAAGCGACATGCTTTTGCGGCTCGACCCCGATACCTATGCCGTTCTCCCGTGGAGTTCTGAAGAGCGCCGACGTGCACGTATCTTCTGCGATATCTTTACGCCTGCTGGCAAACCTTTTGAAGGCGACCCGCGCGGTGTGTTGAAACGACTGATGGCAAAGATCGCAGAGCGCGGCTGGGTCTATAACATCGGACCTGAGCCTGAATTCTTTCTCTTCAAGGGAACCAATGGACATGGTGTTCATCCTGTCCCGCATGACGTGGGCGGTTACTTCGACTTCTCAGCCTTCGATGAAGCGGTGCGCGTGCGTACACAGTTGATGGATGCCTTGAATTCGATGGGGCTCGAAGTGGAAGTGGGACATCATGAAGTGGCATTGGGTCAGCATGAAATCGACTTCCGTTTTGCGAACGCAGTGCGCGCTGCCGATAACGTGTTGACGTTGAAGTACACCGTGAAGGCGATTGCTTCTCAACACGGACTGACCGCCTCTTTCATGCCCAAGCCTGTGTTTGGCATCAACGGCTCCGGGATGCACTGCCATCAGAGTCTCTTCGACGATAAGGGCAATAACATCTTCTTCGACAAAAATGATGAATATCATCTTTCACAGGTTGCCTACTCATTCCTCGCAGGGCAACTCAAGCACGCGCGCGGTCTCGCTGCATTGGTCGCGCCAACGGTCAACTCGTACAAGCGACTCGTCCCCGGCTATGAAGCGCCTGTTTATATCGGCTGGGCACAGATCAACCGTTCGGCATTGATCCGCATCCCGCGCTACACCGAGGGACGCGATAAATCGATGCGCGCAGAACTGCGCTTCCCCGATCCTTCATCGAATCCGTATCTGGCATTCGCAGGGATGCTCGCCGCCGCGCTGGATGGAATCGATAACAACCTCACTCCGCCCAAGCCGCTCAACAACGTCAACCTGTATCATCTCGATACAAAGGAGCGCAAGAAATTGGGTGTTGGTGAATTACCTGGTTCTTTGGCAGAGGCACTCAGCGAGCTTGACAAAGACTCTGTGCTGAAAGATGCGCTGGGTCCTGTGATTTACGAAGCGTTCGCCCGCGCCAAATGGGAAGAGTGGGATGAGTATCGTATCCGTGTGACCGATTATGAGATCGAGAGATATTTGGAAACAGCATGACCCCCACCTGTCTCCCCCAAAATCCGACGAACCCCAGTCGGATTTTGGGGGAGGTGCCGAAGGCGGAGGGGGTAGTAATCATAAGACCTCCGAGGGATAAAATCCCTGGAGGTCTTTTCATATAATTAGTGCA
>DAINRK010000473.1:0-4022 GCA_036741855.1 Anaerolineales bacterium | reverse complement strand
CATGAGGCACAGTTTGTAATCGTGATGGAATATTTGCCGGGCGGAAGTCTGCATGATGAGATCAAAGCTGGTCCTATGCCTATTGACCGCGCCCTCCGCATCACGCTCGAGTTGAGCGATGCCTTGATCCGTTCACATTATTTGAACATCGTCCACCGCGACATCAAACCCGAGAACGTACTCCTCGGTAAGGACGGCAGACCCAAACTGGCTGATTTCGGTGTTGCCCGTCTGCAGGAAGGCACACGCATGACCCGCACGGGCACGCAGGTCGGCACGCCTTACTACATGTCGCCTGAGGCATGGGAGGGAAAACCTCTCGACGCGCAAACAGACATTTGGTCATTGGGTGTCATGTTCTTCGAGATGCTTGCCGGGCAGGTGCCTTTCGGCGGCGATACTGGCGCCGCTGTCATGAATAAGGTTCTCACCGCCCCGCCGCCAGATCTAAAGAAGATGCGCGATGAGACGCCTCCTGGTCTGGCAAGGATTGTCAGCAAAATGCTGACACGCGACAAACGGAAACGTTACCAGACGATGCGTCAGGTGGCGGTTGACCTTGAGAGCGGAAGCCGAACTACGAAACTGAGTCCCGCAGCTAGCAGTTACGCGATTCCATTCGCAATTGGAACCGTGACTGTGATTGGAATCGCGATCGTGGGAATCCTTGCACTCAACTGGAAATCCATTGGATTGATTCCCGCCTCGACGCAAACGCCTCTCCCTTCGCCGACCTTCGAGCTCACACCTGAACAGGCGCGGTCACCAACTCCTCCCCCGACCCAAACGTTGAGTCCCAGCGGGCAGTGGATTGCCTTTAACTCGCGAGTTTCTGGTAATGCTGACATTTATCTCGTGGATATACAGGGAAATAACCTCACTCAAGTTACAACCAGCAGTTCTCATGATCTGTATCCCTCCTGGTCTCCAGATGGGAAGAAGATCGTCTTCCAGACCAACGATGGTGGAGATCAGGAGCTTGCCATCGTGACAATTTCAAATAAAAGAACTGAGGGTCTGACTGATAACAATTGCAACGACTGGGGTCCTGTTTGGTCAACCGTAGATAGTTGGATCGTATTTTACTCAGACTGCGATGGAGAACGAAATATTTATAAGATCCGCGAGGATGGAAGTAGAAGAACACAACTTACTTTTTCATCCGGCTCGTATAGCTGGTTTCCCTCCTGGTCGCCAGATGGAAAGAAAATCACATTTTCCTCGAATCGCTCCGGGAAATATCGCATTTATGTGATGAATGCGAATGGTGAAAATGAGGTGGAGCTGGTAGCAGGCTGTGTCTCCTTCTTTTCCCCGGACGGAAAACGAATCCTGTATGGTGTGTATTGCGATGACACAAGCGATCTTTTCCTTATGAACGCAGATGGCTCAGAGCAGGCTCGGCTCACGGATGGTTGCGAATGCAAGAATGCCACCTGGTCGCCAGATGGCAAAAGTATCGTTTTTCAACTCAGCCAAACTACCAAAGAGGGTCCTTTTCAACTTTACATCATGTCTTTGGATAAGCCGGAAAGATCCAACTGGGTTCTATTGACCAATTATGATGTGAATGGCGGTTCTCCAGTTTGGCAACCATAGCTGCGCCATGCGTTCCTTGTGATGCGAAATTCATCAGCTGCGAAACCATCATCGCTCGCGTTGGCAAAGAAGCAATTGTGAAAAATATTAAGCCTGTCTGGTTCATTATCTTTAGGTCATAAGTCTTACGCCTAATACTATGCCTTTGTAAAAAGCGAGTATAACTTGCTGCCAAGAGGGCAGGCTTTAAAAACAAAGACCATGAGTTCATCATGGTCTTTGTAGTAGCGGAACAGGATCTGAACCTGCGACCTTCGGCTTATGAGTGCTAAGCTTATTACCACAATATCATTACATTAGCACAAGAACTGATCGATTCAGTATGGTTTACGTACTTTTAATGAGGACATAAAGAATACTGCCATAATAGAAAGCTTTTCAATTTCGGCATTGAGAATTTTCTTGCAGGCAGATATATCAGAGCGTCCACCACAGAATACCAATAAACCTGCTCAACCCGTGACTGATACTTTCATGCGAATCTCCTTCGTTGAATTATGGAGACTGGCCTTTCCAATTCACTGCCTGTCTTTGGCTATCTTTACTATTTACCGCGGCGGGTTCTTAGGCCCGCTCGTTTCGATTATCAACTCTTCTCTTGCAAAACTGTTGTTCCCTGATCTAATATCGCATGAACCTCTACGGATCGGAGGGATAATCTGCTCTCTGATCAAGATCGCTAGAATAGCGATAAACACGAATACTCATCGACTTGCCCGGGAGGTACACTTCCTCATTATCAAGGAGGAAGCTGGAATCTTGGATCCACGCGTAAATACTAGGATTTACTCCACCCGTGCTGTCGTCGATAACGAACCAGTAGCTTACAGGTTTGTCGTCGGCTAACGTGGCCGGGTCAAATGAGTTGATGTTCCTATTATTGGCGTTGGGCAAATAATAATCTCCCATCTCGTATCTTGACGAATAAACAATATCTCCACTCTTGCTATTTCGTTCAACATACCCATATGCCGCCCTCCAGTCGGGCCGATGACCATTCTGAAATTGATAATATAAATAGATATCACCAAGCGAGCTAAACAGGAAAACCATTAAAACACCAACCGGTAACAGAACTGTGCGGCTCTTTGCCAGCAAAAGCAACTCCTTTATGGCCAATGCGCACAAGATATACCAGGGAAGCAACGTAATAAAGACATAGCGATCGACTGCAAACATAAACATGGAAAGAATGATCAACAAGATCACAGGCAGAGTAGCGCTGATTAATATGAAGAGTCCTGCCCGTTGTTTCGTTAGTAGCATGTAGATTCCGCCGAAAAGGCCCAGGATCACCACCGGCGCACCAATTCTGTATACTATCGACAATGTTAGCCGAAGTGGCGTTGTATTTATTTGACCAGAAAAGGTATCTAATTCAAAGCTCGTAATGGATGAACCGTGGAGAGCGAATCGACCAATTTCAATCAGTGCGAACAATATTACAGGTAATAACGATAATAAGACCGTTCTTCTATTTAACCCCTTTGGTTTTTCAACGGGCAACACCCATAACATAAACATGTAACCAAAGACTACGGGGACGAAGAAAAAAGCAACAAAACGCTCTGAGCCAGCAAAGTACAACAAAACATAGAATAATAGTATGAATGCCGGGAGATCGTGTTCAATCGCGTAATAAAAAGCGAACAAAGCAAGCGTAGAAAGTAACAGTAATGAAGTATAAAACCTTGCGCTTTGGGACCAAAATATATGCCACGGCGATAGTGCCAGCAGCAATAAGGCAATCAGCATCACCAGGTTGCCGAATGTTTTTCTTAAGGCGAAATATAGAACGGGCATGGTGATCACACCGATCGCGGCGGATACCAATCGGGCGTTCCATTCATTTATGCCCAGGATTTTCAATACTTGGGCGGTCAAGATAACAGATACGGGCACCCAATTCCTTGCCGGTGGTATATTTTCAAGGATCAGTTCCGGGCGACTAAAATGGCTTATAGCATGATTAATGGTGAAAATCTCATCAATCCAGAAACTCCATTCCCCTAGCTTATAAAAACGCAAAACCGCCGACAGCATGACAATACCTGCCAAAATCAGATATTGATAAGCTGGCATTTCTTCGAACTTTTTCAATATTGATCGCGCGCGATCATCCATCGTTTGCTTCCATTAGTTGTCTTCAGAATTATTTTTTCAACATTCCTTGCGCCAGTCCGCGTAGAGCTCGCCAGTTGCCACGGCGTAACTCGCGGAGGATCGCTCGAAATGCAATGATAGGTGCCCCCAAAAGATAAAAGGCAATTTTTTGCCCAGGCGTAGCATGCCGCGCCATGAACAACAGCCAGTGACGTGATTTGTTTCGGGCATAGTCTTCGCTGTATCCTTCACCGTAACTGTGACTTACCTGATGATATCCCACCGCCTTAGGAATGTACATCGCCTCATAACCAGACTTT
>DAINRK010000472.1:0-4025 GCA_036741855.1 Anaerolineales bacterium | reverse complement strand
AAGCATGGCAGGCTTCAATGATCGGCGCTCAGTTAATAGCGGTTTCAGGCTTGGATTTTATCCCTGTTATAGCAATTATGATTGGAGTGAAAACAACTTTCGGAGTTTTACCTTTCGATGGCCGCATCGAAGGCTGGAACGTGCCTGTCATGTCATGGTTGAATGCAATAACTTGGGTTCCCAACCATGTAGCCAGCATGGCTGCCTGCATAATTGCCTTGCTGGCAATACTTTCAGGTCTTCGCAGCACAAAATTCCAGCAGCTTGCTAGCGTGATTATCGCAGGAATTTCAATCGGTTCAGCTATTGGATTATCAATATGGGTCGCTTTCACTTTTGGAATTTTCATGGCTCTTTGGGCTATTGTTATACTTTTCAATAAATTGCAACAATCCATGTTTTGGGCTGTGGTCGCCAGCGGTACTTTAGGATTGATCCTCGTGTCTCGATTCTTGTTTGAGGTTCTACAGCCGGGCGAAGGATCCGGGGTTTCTGGGGGTATACCCATCAGTCTCTATGTGAGGCGTTTTACCTTAACAGGTCTATTGCCCCCTGGTCAGCGCGAAATTGCTGGAACCTTACTTTTGCCCGTAAACTATTTTTTTGAGCTTGGCTTCTTTTTTATTATTGCCTTGCTCTGGCTCAGGCAACGACGAAAGGCAGATTTTAGCCAAGATAATCCGTATTTATTAGCAGAAACTCTCCTTCTCGCCACTGTTGCAATCTTATTGTCATTTGTAAAGTCTACAATTCTTGTCATCAATGATCTAGGTATGCGAGGTTGGTTATTGGGTCAGTTCATATTGATCGTTTGGGCGGTCGATATACTCAATGGCTTGCCAAATAGGCAAATTTTATTAACTCCTACAGTATTTAGATCACTTTCCAATTCTAAACGTATTAATGACCTATTGGGGATTTTGCTGATTGTTGGGATAATGACCACTACACTTGAAGCCACCTCTACGCGATTTTGGACAATGTTAGTGGATACGGGACTTGTTGGAGTACCAAATGAACTTAGCCCTGACATGCATTTAGGACAGCGGACCTATGATGCTCGCCTGACCTACGAATATATTCGTGATCATACGCCTCAAGATATTATTATTCAAAACAATCCAATTACCGTGTTGGACCGCCCTAGCGGCTTATATGGAACTCGACAAATGGTAATTGCAGATCGCACGGCATATGGAGTTCCTAAAGAAGTTTTTAAGGAAATATCAACTTCGATTGGTCATATTTTTCAACTGAAAAATGCAAAGAATTGGATTTCTATTGATACGATTTGTAACCAATATTCCATACAAGTTATTGTGATTAAGGATACCGATCCGCTGTGGTCAAGTTTACCAATATTGAATGAACAGCGCGTGCCTATGTATGTCAATCGCCATTATGCCCTATTTAATTGTGGCAATGAGCCTGTAAGCCGGTTCCTACCGATACGGACGGTTAACCTCTATCCGAAGCCTGTCATTACCCCAATACATAAAAAAATGGCACTTTGCCTATTCCTATGAACCTGTCCCCATCAATACGACCCAAAACGTTCGTAATAGGATCTTGAGATCTAGCCAAATGGAATAATTTTGTATGTAATACAAATCATATTCGATATGCAGTTGCATCGGTTGAGCAGTGCGGCTGTTGACCTGCCACCAACCCGTCATACCCGGGAAAACAGTAAAGAGTTTACGCTGCCAGGGTTCATATTTTTCCGCCAAATGTGGTATTTCAGGACGGGGACCCACCAGACTCATCGTTCCATTAAGAACGTTAAAGAGTTGTGGAAGTTCATCAAGGCTGAAGCGACGAAGAACGCGTCCTACGCGCGTGATTCGAGGATCATCTTTCGTTCTCTGAATCAGATTCCCATGTCCATTCCATCGCTCCATTTGACATTCTAGTTGCTCCGCGTTTTTAACCATGGTTCTCAGTTTGAACATTTCAAACAAACTCTCATTCTTTCCCACGCGTTTTTGACGAAAAACGATTGGCGCGCCATCTTCAAGATATATCAGCAAAGCGGCTAAAGCCATCAGTGGCAGCGTAAATATCAGTGCAAAGAATCCAATAAAGAGATCAAACGTACGCTTATACATGCAAAAAATGCTCCCAAACTTGTCGGGAGCATTTTACTGTGATATTCTTATTTCTTGCTCTTGCGTTTCGCGCTTTTCACGGCCTGCACACTTCCGGTCACTGTTACTGGCGCTGCTTGCACCGTCGTCATGGAGGGCGCTGGCGCTTTTGAGCGAACTACTGCCCAGGCAAGTACACCAAGCAAAGCCAGTGCAACGGCCCAGACACTCAGTGAAGCTTTGCCGGAATATTGCACAATGATGGGGGCAATGATCACGGACACAAGGTTCACTACTTTAATCATCGGGTTCAGTGCCGGGCCAGCGGTATCCTTGAATGGATCGCCGACTGTGTCACCTACTACACCAGCCTTATGCCGTTCCGAACCTTTACCGAGATTGTTCGCTGGATCTTTCGGTTCATCTTCGATCAACTTCTTGGCGTTATCCCAGGCACCACCGGAGTTATTCAGGAACACAGCCAGTAACTGACCTGAGACAATGATACCTGCCAGGAAACCACCCAGGGCTTCCACTTGCAATAGCAAGCCAACAACAATTGGGGTAACAACCCCAAGCAAGGCAAGTGAAACCAATTCCTTTTGCGCAGCGGTCGTCGAAATCTCAACCGCCTGGCGGTAATCAGGTTTGACCTTGCCATCCAACACACCCATCTTGAATTGGCGTCGAACTTCCAGAACGATTAATGATGCGGCGCGTGCAACAGCCTGAATGGCAAATGAGGAAAACAGCCACGGTAATGCGCCACCAATTAACATGCCAACAAAGACCTGCGGAGTATCAACGCGAATACCAATGGCTTGAATCTGTTGATCTAAAGGAATACCAAGGCTTGTCTGAGCGCGGGATACGTCCACCAGGAATGATCCAAACAAAGAGACTGCTGCAATAACCGCGGAGCCAATCGCCACACCTTTGGTAATTGCTTTTGTGGTGTTACCAACTGCATCAAGATCAGCCATGATCTGTTGAGCATCTCTTGTGGCTTTATCGGTTTTGCCGTGCCAGGCCATTTCACCAATGCCATTTGCATTGTCAGAAATTGGACCGAATGAGTCCATGGCCACGTTATTGCCTGTGAGAGTCAACATACCGATGCCAGTCATCGCAACCCCATACAAGATAAAGGTCGCTCGATCCGCGCCCTCCACACCAGGGATCGTGCCGAAGATAAAGATGGAAGCAACAATGGTCAAAGCGATCACAAGCACAGACCAGACAGAGGACTCAAAGCCGACCGAAACACCATTAAGAATAAGAGTTGCCGGACCAGTGTCTGCAGCTTTCTTAATGTCATTCACAGGCGCCGCATGAGTGCCGGTGAAGTATTCAGTCAGACGATCAATAAGAATTGCCAGCAAGACGCCAACTCCCACAGCCAAAGGCAAACGCCACCAACCGCCCCATTGATTCATTTCTGGTGTATTTAAGTAGAAGAATCCTGCAATGAAGAAGAGGACGGCGGAGATCATAGCAGAGGAAAGGAAGCCCCGGAAAATTGCAGCCATTGCATCACCGCCTTTGCCGGGTTCACTCCTTACCAGATAGGTACCCGCAATTGATGAAAGTACGCCAATGCCGCGTACCATTAACGGGAAGATAATCCACTCAAGACGATCGGTAATGTGCCAGAGCGCCAGACCAAGAATAAGTCCTGAAACGATTGTCACTTCATAGGATTCAAAGATATCCGCCGCCATACCGGCACAGTCACCGACGTTGTCACCAACGAGGTCTGCGATCACAGCAGGATTTCTTGGATCATCCTCAGGGATGCCCGCTTCAACTTTACCGACCAAATCTGCGCCGACATCTGCAGCCTTTGTGAAAATACCGCCGCCCACACGCATGAACAAGGCAAGCAAGGTCCCGCCAAATCCAAAGCCCAAGAGAGCATCGGGGGCTGCAATTCCTAAT
>DAINRK010000471.1:0-4048 GCA_036741855.1 Anaerolineales bacterium | reverse complement strand
TCAACAGCGGCTTCGATAAGTTCCCTGTCAAATTTTGTCCATGCTCGATTAGCATCGTCAGCCACACGAATTTCACCAATATTTGCTCCTGTGACTTGGAAAGGAACGACAAGAGAATTTTCACTCAAAGAATCCCGAGCCTCTTCCAAAGACAAAACCTCATTTTGATTAAACACGTATCCGATGATTTCACTGCGTTCGACGGCGTTGAGGAATTCATGCCAGCCAGATTGCGTGAGACGACGAGCTTGTTCTTCCACTTCCAGGCGAGCTTCTTCCGCTTGTTTGAACAGCGCCGCATTTTGAATCGCAATCGCAAGTTGCCCAGCCAGTACTTGGAATGAAGGCAGATTCACCTCACTGAATGTTCCTGGTCTTTCGCTCTGCATATCCAATACTCCTACAACTTTGTCATTCGCGATTAGAGGAACCGCGAGTTCTGAGCGAGTGAGGGGTAGAAGTGAGTTAGGCAGGAAGTCGGTGCTTGTTTGTGTATCTACTACGAGTACCGGTTGACGATCTGAGGCAGCACGTCCATTCAATGATGCAGATGAGTTTGCAAGGCGATGTCCGCGCTGCAGCAATTTCGCGCCTGCATCGCCCGTGCCTGCGCGCAGGACCAGATTACTTCCTGATGAGTCCATAAGATAGATCTGTGTGTAATAGAGCTCATATTTGGAGCGAATTAATTCCACTGATTGTGACAGCATTTCCGTCAGATCACCTACCCTTTCAGATACCGATCGCCCAACTTCAGTGGCCAACTCCAGATCATGTGTACGTTCCGTCACACGCTGTTCTAGTGATTTGCCAAGGTCTTGCAATTCGCGGTTACTGATTTGTAATTCCCTTTCATTTTCGCGAGTTTTGTCCAACGCAGATTGGAGCCTTGAAATAACAAACTGAAAGAGAAAACCAATCATTAAAATCATGATGCTCGTAATGATTATGTTTTCAAAACCAACTGCGGGCGCGCTGCTAAGTTCGATGAGCCCTTGCATTTGAAAATGGACGATGACGGTATGTGAAACAAGGATAAGAATGGCTGTTACGAGAGGTGCGCGCCTCCCAAGTAACAAACCGCTCATGATGATCGCAATTGCAAACATCAATGTTGATGGCTGAATATTGCCTGCGTTTTGAAAGTCCGCATAACCAATAAGGAGAAGGATCATCGCGGTCAGAAAAGTGCTGGCAAGACCCACCCGGCCTATCTGGCTGAGCACCATTAGGATTAAGAGGCTTATGGAAATAACGATTGCTGGAGGAATAACCTCTGCGCGTCCGCCTAAAATTCCCATGGTGACCAGCAGAAGAGGAAGGATCCAAATTAGCCTAATGATCTGATAAAGCAATTTGGCAGCACGTGTTTTTTCAGTGTCGCCTTCGAATACTGGCGCAAATAAGAATCTTAGCAATCCGGATTTCCTGGTCATTTGCGCTTGATCTTTTAGGGCGTGGTGCTCCAAGGGAAGCCGATTAGGCGCTACTTCATGAACGGAAACTGCTATCTTCTCGCCGGTTTTTGGCTGCCGTGCGAGCTCTGCCTCCAATTCAGATATGCGGGCCTTCATTGCGTCTATTTCCCGTATGCTGGCGTACGATGGATGCTCCTGCTCGGAGAACAGGTTCTTTACCCGATTCTGCATTTTTTCATTTGCAAAATCATCATTATTATCTTTGGGTGTTCGAGGTGTTTTCATAGGAATAGATCCTCTTTACGCATCGTCTAGTGACCGTTCTTTCCATTTCCGTTTTGACCACTGGCTTTCAGCATCACGCGTGTATCTTTTGCACCCAAGGCGCGCCCCAATTCGCGAACAGCCACTTGTAATGCGCTCTCAACAGAGGATGTATTCTGGATCTTCTGACCGATGGAAGCAATCAATGTTTCGCGTTCGGCTCTAGCCTGTACTTCTGTATACGAACGGGCGTTTCGCAGAGCGACGGCGACCTGATTGGCGATGGATTGCAACAAATCTGCATCTTCTTGTTTTAGTCCGTCTGCCACATTATGTTGTACATCCAATACGCCCAGCACTTGATCACCAATGGCGATAGGTACTGCAACTTCGGATTTGGTTTCAGGTAATAATGGGTTCGGCAACCAATCAGGATTGGACAATGTATCGGACACAAGCACCGTTGTATTTGTATCCGCTGCACGTCCTACCAATCCTTTGCCTTTGGAGATTTTGTGTCCGCGTGCCAACATAGTTTGCCCGGCTTCACCAGTACCGCCTGCCATCACCATTTCATCATTGGCTTCATTAATAAGATAGATGTGAGCATGATAGTAATTGAACGCGCTTTGAACCTGTTCTACCACTTCGGTGACCAGCTGTTTTTGATCGAGAATTGTGGATAGACGGCGGCTTACTTCAGTGGAGGTGGCGAGCGCTTTGGTACGGTCTGCTACACGTTGTTCCAAAGATCCAATCAACTCACGTAGTTGGGCAGTCATTTGGTTGAACGCGCCAGCCAACTGGCCGGTTTCATCTTTTGACTCAACTTTGGCTTGCACTTGAATATCGCCTACGGCAATTTGATTAGCCACTGCTGTCAGACGCACGATCGGGCCCGCCAGCGTTTGGGACAGGAATAAACCAAACGCGGCTACTGCCATGGCGATCACCAGAGCGATGATCAAACTATTGCGAGTCTGAGCCGCGACCGGGGCAAGGAAGACATCTCGATTTTGGGCAGACGTCACTACCCAGGGTTGGGTCTCCAGGGTTGCGAAAGCAATTTGCTCATTCTCCTCCTCAAATGTGAAGATGGGTTGTTGGCTGGCATTATTCAGCGCCTGTTCTAAGTCGAATTCATTGAAGGAAAGCGATTCCGCCGAGCCTTCGGGAAGGCGATGCCCAGCTTGCAATTGGCCCAATTTGTCGGCAGGCAGGGGTACCACCGTTTTAAGAAATTCATGCGGGTGATCGGTGACTGCCAGGACGATATGATTTTCGTCGAAGAGATCCGCAGAAGCTCCCTGTAAGCCTGAGTTCTCTAGCACTTCCCGCACAATTTTTTGCAACACGGCGGCATCGTAACGTACACGCAAAACCCCGATGATTTTGCCCGCGTCATCGCGCACTGGCGCGCTGAAGTAGAGCGAGAGGGCGCCAGTGGAGTCGGAGATTTCCGCTGGTGAAACAAAAGGCAGTTTGGTATCGCGCGGTCCTGTAAAATAGTTGCGATCTGATTTGTCTTTGCCTAATTCGGTCAGGTCGGTATCCGCCACATCCAGTCCGTTTTTATCGAGCAAGCCTACGGAGGTGAGGAAGGTCTGGTCGCGGCGGGCAAGCGAGCGCAGGTCAACATACAATACTGTTTCGGTCTCACTGCCAGTCCGTTCGGAGGCAGGGAGCGCCAGATATTCCTGAAGAATGTGGAGTTGCGCCGCCGTGCGCAAATCGTTCAGTCCCTCGGCGATGAACTCGTCAAGCGCGGCAGATGTTGCAGACACCGCGCCGGTCAGGCTTGTATTCGCACCCTCGGTTAGGTTTTGGCGGGTGGTATTGATGCTGAGAAAAGATAGCACACCCATCGGGATGAGCGTCACCACCAGGAAGGCGCTGATCAGTTTCGTGCGCAGGGAGTAATTACGGAACTGTGAAAGTGCCATGCCAACAAGAACGATCAGAAAAACAATCGCGCCAATGGGGCCTGCTTTTGCCGCTGCCACTTGAATTCGCCAGGATGGATCGATCCATTCGATAGCCCCTATAAGGATTATTCCTACCGCGATCAGGGCAGCATATTTGCGCCGCAATCGGCTTGGAAACAACCAGGCTACAGCAATGACCGAGATCACGAGAATTGTTGGAATCGCCGTGAAAGCGCGCCCTTGGAACAATCCCACAGCCGCCGCGCCAAGAACAAAAAGCGTATAGAACGCTAATTTCACTCCCGTTTCCTGCCGGCCACGGATCGTAAACATGATGCTGGCAACCATCGTTGCCATGCCGGAGAGGAAAATCACCATCCCAATATGAACGACAAGGTTTTTGCTTTCTCGGAACAAAAAGGTGAAAAAATAGCCAGATAC
>DAINRK010000470.1:0-4053 GCA_036741855.1 Anaerolineales bacterium | reverse complement strand
TTGGTCATAAAATTTGGTACAAAAAGTATGACAAACTCTGGCAGACTGATTCCAATCTGGGGGCTATGATGGAAGCGTATTCTTTCGGTTCCTGGCTCCGACTTAAACGAAAAGCGCTTGACCTAACCCGTGAAAGACTGGCACAACATGTGGGGTGTTCCGCCGGGACGATTCAAAAACTCGAGGAAGAAGAGCGCCGTCCCTCCGCGCAGATGGCGGAGCGGCTGGCAGACATATTCAATATCCCACCCAATGAGCAACCGGCCTTCGTACGCTTTGCGCGCGGCGAATTGCAATCTGGGATGCCCAGCGCGAAGGAAGATTCGCCCTGGAACTCCTCGGTAAAGCTGCTTCCTTCCAATTTGCCCACCATGGTCACCTCGCTGATAGGGCGTGAAGAGGAAATCGCGGAGGTTCACGACTATTTGTTGAGTCCGGATGTTCGCCTGGTCACATTGGTAGGCCCTCCAGGGATTGGCAAGACGCGGCTGAGCATTGAGTCCGCCCGTACAGCATTACCTGATTTTCCTAACGGTGTTTTCTTTGCCGCACTTGCTCCGTTGGATAGCCCAACCCTGATTGCGGTCACGGTTGCCCAGTCAATGGGCTATGTGGGAGCCGGGAATATTTCCACCGTGGAACAATTGAAAGAGGGGATTGGTAACAAGCAACTCCTGGTTGTGTTGGATAATTGCGAGCATTTGATTGAAGAGGTAGCTTCGCTCGCCTCTGCCCTTCTTTCTGCCTGCCCCCGTTTAAAGATCCTTGCTTCAAGCCGCGAATCGTTACGCGTTCCCGGTGAATGGCTGTATCCCGTGCAGGCCTTGGATGTTCCTGTCCTGGATAGTCCTGGTGAAGATTCCCCTGTTGATATGAAGTCCGTCTTAAATTTCCCCGCGCTGACCCTGTTTGCCGAGCGTGCCCGTGCAGTACGCCCAAACTTTGCAATCGAGGCTGATACTGTCAAAGCGATTTCGGCAATTTGCAAACAACTGGATGGTTTGCCTTTAGCCATTGAGTTGGTCGCGGCGCGGATGCGGTTGATTACGCCTCAAGCCTTGTTAGAGCATCTACATGATCAATTTAGCTTGTCCACCGCCGAGATGCGAGCCGTTCCGGCGCGACAGAAGTCGTTGGAGAACGCGATCGATTGGAGCTATCAACTGCTTTCAGAGGAGGAACAAAAATTATTTTCCTATCTTTCCGTCTTTTCTGGCGGATTTACGCTGGCGGCTGCTGAAACAATTTTTTTGCGGGCCTTCAGAGATAAAACTGTATCGGCTCTGATCGCTTCGCTTTTTGATAAGAGTCTGTTGCAGAGATCCTTCCATGCAAGCGGTGAAGCTCGCTATGCCATGTTGGCTACGATTCAGGAATTTGCCAGACAGCGCCTGCAAGAGACAAATCAGGAAGCCGAGATACGGAATGGGCATCTGGCATATTTCCTTGCTTTTGCCGAACAAGCAGATCAACAACTGCGCGGGCCGAATCAAATCGAATGGTTGAATCAGCTCCATACAACACGCGATAATCTCCGCGCCGCTTTGGATTGGGCAATCGAAAGCAAACAGACGAATCTAGCACTACAGTTGGTGCGCAGGCTATGGTGGTTCTGGTCCAAGCGCTCGGAATTTACTGAAGGACGACAGTGGCTGGGACGCGTCTTAGCAATGCGTGATGCGCCGTTGTTCCCTGGCTTGTATGCCGACGTGCTTACGCAATTGGCACATCATACCTCCCTCCAAATCGGGGCTAAGGCGGCAAAACCTCTGATCGAGCAAGCACTCACGATTGCACGTGCACAAGGTAATCCACAAACTCTTGCAGCCGCGTTGATGGTGTTCGGGAATGTTTTGAGATCGGAAGAGAATTTTGCTGCCGCCTGGTCCGCGTTGGAAGAGAGTATCACTCTCTTTCGAGAGGTGCAAGATCCATGGGGAACTGCGGTAGCCGTAATGTCACTTGGCTATTACGCCTATAAAAGGGATGATCGAGCGACTGCACTCGAGCTGAGCGAGCAGGCACTGAAAGCATTTCGTGAACTGGGAGATCAGTATTTTCAAAGTGTCTGTTTGTATGAGATAGGCACTCTTCGGGCAAAGCAAGGAGATTGGGAAGAGGGGCTTGCGGAGTTACGAGAATCACTGAAGTTGTCGCGTGCACTTGGCAGCAGATACGAAATTGCTGGCGGCTTATTTAGTCTCGCCGATGCCGAACGGCACCTCGGACATCCTGCCCGTGCTGTGCGGTTATATTGTGCCGCAAAAAATGTATATGACTCCATTGGCGCGTGGCATCAAGAGGATGATCTCAAATTGGAGCAATATCTCACTCCTTGCCGACTCGCGCTGAGCAAAACCGAGTTTGAAGCGGCCGTAGAAGAAGGTCGCGCCATGACAATGGAACAGGCCATTACGTATGCGCTGGAAGAAAATCCGTAGACAAGTGCACGGCATCGCCTTCGACGAGCACCGCGATACCACTATGGGAGAACTTCCATACCTGTTTACTTGTTTCACTGCGTAGTGAATAGATTATTGAGAACCTCGGACTCCGCTTTGGTTAGATTGATGCATGAAGCTCTCATATTTTTCTCAAGATGTGCAATTGACGAGGTGCCAGGAATGGGAAGTATCGTTGGAGAGCGTTGCAAAAGCCATCCCAGCGCGCCGAACAACTATTGACTGCCCAACCTGCATCATCGCTACCTAGCTGGCGTAACGCTCATCATCCCGGCTCGTTTCCTTAATCGGGAACAAGGACCTTATTTCTCTTAGGAATTCCAGGAAGGCATAAAGAAAGAATTCCTGATTTCGATTGTGCAATAGTCGGGGTTGAGTCTCCGTGATGGTCAATGGAGAAAAGGAGATGAGAAAACTTCTGTCAAACCTATCCGCTATCTTGAAACTGGCATACCAGGACTGGAAAGAAGACAACGCCTCCAGGCTATCTGCTGCGCTGGCTTACTATACAATATTTTCTCTGGCTCCATTGCTGGTAATTGTCATAGCCATTACTGGACTGATCTGGCAAGCAGATGTTGTACGGATGCAGATCCTGAGTCAAGCTCGCGACCTTATAGGCCCCGAAGGAGCAGATTTTATTGCCAACCTGATATCCAACAGAGGGAAACCAGCCGAGGGCATCGTCGCCTTACTTATTGGAATTATTGCCTTGCTTTTTGGCGCCCTGGGCGTTTTCAATGAACTACATAATTCGCTTAACATCATTTGGGAGGTCAATGTGGAGAAGCCCGCAGGCTTTCTTCAAGCCGTCAAAAAGCTCCTGATTGACCGCTTTCAATCTTTTGCCATGATTTTGACGATTGGATTTTTGCTCCTCGTTTCCCTTGTGGTTACTGCCGCGCTTTCCGCAACCCAGGAAACAATTGGCAACGCGTTTCCTCTCTCAGAAGTTTTGCTGCAAATTGTGAATCTGGTCATCTCGCTCGCAGTGATCACGATCTTGTTTGCGCTCATGTTCAAGTTTCTGCCAGATGCTGAAATCGAGTGGCACGATGTGTGGATAGGCGCCTTCGTAACCTCTCTCCTTTTTTCAGTAGGCAAGGCTGCAATCGGAATTTACCTGGGAAACAGCGTTGTCGCTTCTACCTTTGGTGCAGCAGGTTCATTGGTCCTCCTTCTTCTTTGGATTTACTATTCCGCTCAAATCCTTTTTTTTGGTGCAGAATTTACACAAGTCTATGCAAACCAATATGGTTCGAAGACCTTTCTGGAAGGGCCAGAGGGGAAACAAAAGTTTCTACACACAGCAGCGAAACAAAGCAAAGCACCCGCTCCTCCAGCCGCGATTGCGACTTCAACCAGAGAAAGGCAATTAGAACAACAAAACCGTGATACCGGGCGCATCTTCTTAGGGATTGTGATTACAGCTTATCTGACAGGAATTCTTACTGTGATTTTTGGGCTCAAGAAAAGGTGATGGCCCTCTAACAACGCGCGGCTAGTCTGGGCGATCAAACACATACGCAATCTTTAGCAAAGCAGATTTTGTCCTAAGCGACGCCCAGACATATCCAATTCAAATTGCCCC
>DAINRK010000469.1:0-4055 GCA_036741855.1 Anaerolineales bacterium | reverse complement strand
AAAAGAAAAACGTCGGCGTCCTCGATCCCCTTTTGAATCTCTTTCATCCAATCGACGCTGGGCGGAATATCCTGCCAGTCTACCCAGGCTTCCAGTCCATCTGCCTCGAGCCTTTCAGCAATGCGGCGGGTGAACCCGGTATCCAGACGTGAATATGATACAAATAATTGCTTCATAATTGGATTATAGAAGTCGCCCTCTGAAAAAACAAGCGTATATTAGTTACAATCTATTTACATGATCAACTTGTATCGAATCGAGAAAACACAAGCGATTCCAATTCCATTGCCTGATATGTCCTCTTTGGATGCAATTACGCGTCAACTGCCCGATGGATATTACAGCACCTTTCGGACCTTTGGCACATGCACGCGTGTTTTGGGATTGAAATCTCATTTGCGACGACTATTTGGTCCGGTAACCGCGCCGGACGTGGACGCCTCGGAACTACGCCGGCAATTGCTCTTATTACTTGAGCCCTTTCGCCCCGACGAAGCGCGCGTCCGTGTAATGATGACAAAGGCTGGGCAGGTTTATGTTGCGATTGAGCCACTAAAAGCACTACCAACTGGGATTTTCGAAAGCGGCGTGCGTGTGGAGACAATCGAAATCCAACGAGAAAGCCCGCGTCTGAAATCCACGGCGTTTATTGGTGCGAGTGATTTGGAGAGAAAGCATATTGCTCAGGAGGGAATTTTTGAAGCGCTATTGGTTAAGAATGGAAGAATACTGGAAGGAATGACAAGCAACTTCTTCTATGCAAAAGATAATATTCTTTGCACCGCTCAACGAGCTGTTTTGTTGGGGGTCACGCGTCGGACAATCATCTACCTGGCGCGGGGCAGGGGAGTACAAGTGAAATATCAACCGCTGAAAATAAATCGGTTGTCAGATATGAATGAAACATTCATCACATCTAGTTCGCGCGGCGTTGTGCCCGTCATTCAAATTGATAAGGTAACAATAGGGCAGGGGAGGCCAGGTCAGATTACTCGGATGTTGATGTCTGCTTATGATGAATATGTTTTGCAACATGCAGAGAAAATCTAGCGCTCTTGCAGGGTCTGAGACCCTGCAAGAGCAGCACCTAAATACCTTCAACCTGTGCTGCGAGATCGTTGATCCATTTACGCGAACGATAGCGGGCTATGCCCAAAAACCATTTTGTAACCTCTTCAGACATGGCACACAGATAAACAAGATAAACAGGGAGGTGAAAAACGTTGGCGCCGAGATACGCCATCGGCACACCGACCAGCCAGATAATGATGCCGTCAAGAAAGAGCGAAAAGCGCGTATCGCCACCCGCCCGCAAAATGCCAATAACAATGGTCATATTGGTGACGCGTACCCACAAAAAGAGAGACACAACATCTATCACATGTCCTGCATTCTCAATCACCTCCGGCGAAACGTTGTAAAGTGACAATACCGGCTCTTTTACGAGTTGCAGAATCAATCCGATGATAATTCCACCCACGACACCAAGCCCAAGAGAACGACCAGCGTATAACTGGGCCTCTTCTTCGCGCCCAGCTCCAATTCGATTGCCGACTAAAACAGACGTTGCGTTCGCGATTCCAATAAATATGACAAATGCCATCTGTTCGATTGTGCTCACAATATTCATCGCGGCGTACGATGAAGTTCCCATGCGTCCGTAAATGACGTTGTACGTAGTGACACCAAGCGCCCACAATAATTCGTTCAAGATCACAGGAAACATCGGTCGGATCACCTTGCCGAAAAATCCTCCATCAAAATTAGTGAGCTCGCGCAAAGATGCCGCTACTGGTGAATTGCCCCGGTAGATCACGGTCAGCAGTGTTACACATTCAAGCAGACGGGCGATTACCGCTGCGACTGCGGCTCCTTGAATTCCAAGCTCAGGAAGACCAAATTTCCCAAAGATCAATGAGTAAGAAAGAAACGTGGTTAGCAAAAGAGCCAGGACACTGATTGTGGTGGGTGTTTTTACATCGCCAGTGGAACGCATCACGAAAGCGTAGCTGAACGTGATAGCATAGAAAATAAAGGTCCAGGAGAACGTACGGATGTAATCAGTGCCAAGATCGATCACAGACGAATCCTTTGAGTAAATGCTCAATATTTGGGATGGCCAGAGTTGAGAGAGTGCAAAGAAGATGAAACTTGCAGAGACAGCCATCATCAAACAAAGCCCCAGCACGCGCCGCAAATTGGGCACATCGCGTCTCCCCCAAAATTGTGCGCTGAACATTGCCGCGCCGCTGATGATTCCAAAGTGCACCAGGTTCAATAAAAACGCCACCTGACCGGCAAGGCCGACTGCTGCAACAGAGGCTTCGCCTTTTTGCCCAACGAATATCACGCCAAGCATGTTCAACCCCGAGAACATTAATTGCTGAATAATGATGGGTATCGCAATCTTTTGAACTTCCGAAAAATACTCAGGATCGCGATAAAAATCCAACACCCTGCGTATGATTGACACATCTCCTCCGGGATGGTGATTATAAGCGAGCGTAAGAGGCTGGTGTCAACAAAAGAGAGCCTGACATTTCAATCGTCAGGCTCTCTTATTTCTATCCATAATAATATTTACAAATATACTACCTGGTTCTTGCCGTTGTCCTTTGCTTGTTTTGCAGATTTTTCAACCGCATCCAGCAATTCGCGAATACTGGTACCTCTTGCCGGGTAATCTGCCATGCCGATGGATACAGAAACTGGTATCTTCCAGGCTTTCGCCTCCTGTTCCACAGATTCTCTTAAGCGCTCTGCTACATGAAGGGCTTTATCACTAGGTGTGTCTGGCAGGATCACAAAGAACTCATCGCCCACGCGCCAGCGGGCAAGAAAATCACCTGGCCTGAGGTGATGCGAAAGTGTATTCGCAAGATTGCGGATCATTTCATCTCCGGCTGAGTAGCTGATATCGTTATAGAGTCGCAGATTGTCACCATCGATGAATAAGATGGAAAATGTGCCATTGGTTTGCTCGGCTTGCCTCAGTGTTCGTTCGATTTCCTTTTCCGCTGCGAGGCTATTCGGCAACTGTGTGTTTGGATCCAAATAGGCGAGTTGGTTCGAAGCTTCCAATCTTGTAGCAAAAGAGAGCAGACGTTCTGTCAGGATGTTGATTACTCCTAATTGGTAATTATTCCCAGTATTTACACGTGCATAGTGGTTTACCAGGAATCCGCGACCTCCTTCGATCTTCGCGTCTTGAAGCGCGTCGCTGATAGCGATCCACAGATCAGCAATTTCAAGTTTTTCACTCCCAAAGTGAATTAGCATTACAGCAGCCGGATTGGACCAGGCAAATTGCGCGCTTTCACGATTCAAACGGCTGAAAACGTCGCGGGCGAGGTTTTCCTTTTCCACAGGTGTTCCTCCAGTAAGCACAACGATAACTTCATCTCCGCCAATTCTGTAGACAGGAAGCTCGGTATCTTTAAGGACAATGCTGATCCAATGCAAGACGGCATCGCCTTGTTCATGTCCATGTTCTTTGTTGAACTTCATAAAATTGTTCAAATCAACGAGCAGCAGTGAAAAGGAAGAATAAGCGCCCGCACTAAAACGATGTGAGAATAACTCCAGGAATGAAAGCAGGTTTCCACACCCCATTAATGCATCAATGCGTTCTACGGATAGATGTTGATCGTCCATGTTCCATCATTTTTATCATAAATCAGAATTTATTTATAGACCGGTTGTCAGACATAACGATTGGAACATGAGAGAAACGGAAAGGTTTCTCTACTTCTTATTTCTCTCGAAGATTTCGTAATAGCCTTTATCCAGTTCATCATCATCCAAGTGAGCGTATCGTTGTGTGATTTGAATATTCTCGTGTCTGGCTAGTGCCTGAGCAAGTTTCAGATTGCCTGAGGCACGCAAAATGGTTGAGACAAAGTAGTGTCGGAAAGAGTGGGGGGTTATATGTCCTTCGGCCTCATTGCCCAGTGCCTGTCCCACACGTTCAGCGACAATATTGCGACCGGTTGTCGGTGTGATTGGTTTGATTTTCTTACCTGTGCCTTTATCATGTCGGGCAAACAGGGGCAGGG
>DAINRK010000468.1:2469-4062 GCA_036741855.1 Anaerolineales bacterium | reverse complement strand
GTTACATCACAGGTGGTGGGCGATAGTTACACTGCTTACTTCATCAATTTTTACAAAGGAGCGAGTGGGATGAGCCTGCCAGAGTGGACAATTTCAGAACTTCAGGAGAAGTTGAATTCCGGTGAGTTGACGGCCCGTCAGCTCGCCGTTTTATATCTGGAACGCATTGACTCTGTCGATAAGGGTGGACCCTATGTAAACTCGGTGATCGAGGTCAACCCAGACGCACTCCAAATTGCTGAGAAACTCGACGCAGAACGTACTGCCGGAAAAGCGCGCGGACCCTTGCATGGAATTCCTATTCTAATAAAGGATAACATCGACACGCATGACCAAATGCAGACCACCGCGGGCTCGCTTGCACTCGAAGGTCATATCGCCACACAGGATGCGTTCATAGTAAAGCAGTTGCGTAAGGCAGGCGCTGTCATTTTGGGGAAAACGAATTTGAGCGAGTGGGCAAATTTTCGCGGGAAACGCTCTGTCAGCGGATGGTCCTCGCGGGGCGGATTAACCCGTAATCCATATGTACTTGATCGTTCTGCATGTGGATCGTCATCTGGTTCGGGCGCGGCAGTAGCAGCGAATTTGTGCGCGGCCTCTGTTGGAACAGAGACCGATGGCTCGATCATTTGCCCAGCGCAAACCAATGGAATTGTCGGAATCAAGCCAACACTTGGGTTATTGAGTCGCAGCGGCATCATTCCAATTGCTCACAGCCAGGATACACCTGGACCTATGACGCGCACTGTCGCGGACGCGGCGATTCTGCTCGGGGCAATGACCGGAGTCGATGAACGGGATCCGGCTACAAGGCCTGCCCTGAGCCATGTCGAAGGGTCCAGTAAGAAGCGAGGTCTATCCAATTACACAAAGTTTCTTGATCGCGATGGACTCAAAGGCGCGCGTATCGGTGTGGCAAGAAATATGGTCGGAACGGATCCGCGCATCATCAAGATTTTTGAAACATGTATCGATGTGTTGAAACATCTCGGCGCGGTGGTCATTGACCCGGCAGATGTGCCCAACTTCAATAAATTTGGGAAGACCGAACTGGACGTTTTGCATTATGAGTTCAAAGCAAACCTGAATAAATATCTCAAATCGCTGCCTTCCAATGTGCGTGTGCATTCAATGGAGGATGTCATCAAGTTCAATGAAGAGAATAGCCATCTTGTGATGCCTTACTTCGGGCAGGAGCACATGATCACTGCACAGGAGAAACTGTCACTGAGCGACAAAAAATATCGCGACGCGCTGGCGAAGAACCATCGCTTCACGCGCAAAGACGGTATTGACTCGGCGATGCGAAAATACAAACTCGACGCACTGGTCGTGCCCTCGGGCGGTCCTGCCTGGATGATCGATCTTGTCAACGGAGATTCAATCAATTGGGATATGGAAAGCACTTCGCCGGCCGCGGTGGCCGGGTACCCGCATATCACTGTGCCCGCGGGGTTTGTCTTCGGTTTGCCTGTGGGGGTCTCATTCTTTGCAAAAGCGTGGCAGGAAGCAGTATTGATCAAGTTTGCTTATGCATTTGAGCAGGCGACACAATTTCGCAGGCCGCCAAGATTTTTGCCGACCGCGAAT
>DAINRK010000468.1:0-2369 GCA_036741855.1 Anaerolineales bacterium | reverse complement strand
ACTTGCCTTCCGATTTGTTTCGGTCTATACTTTGCTCCACATAGAGCACACATGACCGAAAATCACTCTCAACTCCACACTGCAATAGAGCCTTATATTTCAATGGGCCGCTCAGGGTTGTTGCCAGCCTTGCATGCGGCTCAAAAAATTTATGACTGGATTTCTGAGGAGACCGCCACGGAAATATCCAAGGCCCTTCGTGTTCCCCTCGCAGATATACATGGCGTCATTGAATTCTATTCGCTGTTCTATAATGAACCAATTGGCAAACGTGTCATTCGGGTCTGCACGGATGTAGCCTGCGCGCTAAAAGGTGGAGATGAAGTATTGGGTCATCTCTGTTCACATCATGGATTAAGCCCTGGTCAAACGACCCCAGACCTGTCTCTGACTATGGAGGCGAGTCCCTGCCTTGGGCTTTGTGAACATGCACCCGCCGCGCTCGTCAATGACCAGGCTGAGACAAATATCAATCTCGAAAAAGATTCATACGAGCTTGGTCGGCCACCTTCAATGGTCGGTGGTTCGATTCGAATGCTCACTGCCAACTGTGGAAATGGTGGGACATCGCTTGAAATGTACGGTGAATATATAGGGCTCAAAAAAGCCTTGAGCATGAAGCCCGAGGATGTTGTCGCTGAAATCAAAGCCTCAGGTCTGGTTGGACGCGGCGGCGCGGCCTTCCCGACAGGGATAAAGTGGGAAGGCGCGGCAAAAGCCGAGGGCTCACCGAAGTATGTCATCTGCAATGCAGACGAGTCAGAGCCTGGTACCTTCAAAGATCGCATCCTGTTGATCGATGATCCTCATAGAACAATCGAAGGTCTGAGTATTGCCGCCTATGCGATTGGTGCCGCGAAGGGCTACATTTATATCCGCGCAGAATATCCATATATTCTCCCAGTATTGGAAAATGCTTTGACTGAAGCGCGTACAGCAGGTTATTTAGACGAAAATTTTGATATCGAAATCCGCGTGGGCGCTGGCGCCTACATTTGTGGCGAGGAGACCGCGCTGTTCGAGTCGATTGAGGGAAAGCGCGGTTTTCCGCGTGTGAAGCCGCCTTTCCCCACGACTCACGGTTTATTTGGTAAGCCGACTGTCATCAACAATGTTGAGACTCTTTGCAATGTTCCGTTGATTATTGCCCAAGGATCTGCTGAATATCGCAAGATTGGCACTGAGAAATCTCCCGGTCCAAAACTCTTCTGTATTTCAGGTGATGTTACCCGGCCTGGTCTCTATGAAGTTCCGTTTGGTGTGACCTTGCGTGAAGTGCTTGGTATGGCCGGTGGTGTTGCAAATCAAAAGAATTTGCAAGCGGCGCTCTTCGGCGGCGCGGCAGGAGCATTTGCCACCTCACAACATCTCGACGTGAAGATGACGTTTGAAGATCTGCGCGCGGCTGGCTTGCCACTTGGTTCTGGTGTGGTGATGGTCTTTGATGAAACGCGTGATATGCGCGATGTGCTCAAGAGTCTCGGTCACTTCTTCGCCCATGAGTCCTGTGGCAAATGCTATCCCTGCCAGATGGGTACCCAGCGTCAAAAGGAAATCCTGGATCGTATTGCAGAGGGCAAAGCCCTCGAGGGTGATCTAATTCGTTTGCAAGACGTTGGTTGGACGATGACCGATGCGAGTCTATGTGGCTTGGGTCAGACTGCGGCCGGCGCGGTGCTCTCCGCGATCAAGCTGTGGCCGGAGATGTTTGGAGGATAAGGTGTTATTCAATCTCCGATGGTCGAGTAGCCCTGAGCGTTTGTCGATGGGCGTATCGAGACCATCGAGTTTCAAGCGATATTTGGATTTGTGGTCTCGACACCTGCACTTGCGTGCGGTGCAAGTGTACACTCCTCACTGCCGTTCGTCGCTACTCGACCACCTTTGGTTTATGAGGCTTTATGACAATTACATTCACTATTGATGGAAAAGAAGTTACTGCCGAACAAGGCAAAACCTTATTAGACGTCGCGCGTGAAAATGGTAAGGATGTTCCTACCATCTGCTACCATGATGCAACGACCTCGAATGGGTTATGTCGAATCTGCGTCGTCGAAGTGGAGGGACAGCGAGTGCTCCAGCCTGCCTGCATCGTCCAAGTCGCGGAGAATATGAAGGTCCAGACCCGAAGCGAGAAGGTCATTCGTTCGCGAAAGACCATTTTGGAAATGCTGGACTCCACGATGGACTTATCGGAGGCTGCAGAAATCCAGGCAATGATGAAAGATTATGCAGCCGACCCGAATCGTTTCCCTGATGCCGAACGCCGCGAGTCTGAAGTCAAAGATGATAACCCAATGTACATCCGTGATTATTCGAAGTGCCTGTTATGTTGGCGCTGTGTGCAGGTCTGCGCGGACGACGCACAA
>DAINRK010000467.1:0-4063 GCA_036741855.1 Anaerolineales bacterium | reverse complement strand
CTCAAGGGACTGGCGGAGTGACCGGCATTCACGATTACAAGCGCGATGTCTCGCCGCCGGTTCGCAGCATCCGGCCTTTGCCCGTTTCAAGAGCGCAGCATGAGAAGAGCCATCTCCGGCGTACGAGCCAGCATCAGAACGAGGCCGACCCCGTCGTCCAGAACTTCGCCTTCCCGGCGGCGATGCCGAGCCCGCTGCTGAACTTCAACGGCATCCCCTTCCCGGGTGTTGGCTGCAACTGTGCCCCGCCTGATACCAATGGCGAGGTCGGTCTGACGCAATACGTCCAAATCGTGAACGAAGGGTTCCAGGTTTTCAACAAGAGCACAGGCGCGTCCGTCCTTGGACCTGTTGGCATCAGCACCCTTTGGAGTGGCTTTGGTGGCGTTTGCCAGGCTAACGGCTCTGGTGACCCGGTTGTGCTCTATGACCAGATCGCCAACCGTTGGATCATCAGCCAGTTCGCCGGGGTAAGTGTCCCAACTGATGAGTGTATTGCTGTCTCGACCACCAGTGATGCAACCGGGAGCTACTTCCGTTATGGCTTCCACCTTGGAACCAACTTCTTTGATTATCCCAAGCTGGCTGTGTGGCCCGATGCCTACTATATGAGCATGAACGTCTTCAATTCAAGCGGCACGCTTTTCCTCGGTCCCCAACCGTTCGCTTTTGACCGCGCGGCAATGCTCGTTGGCGGTGCAACTACGGTCATCACTCCAGGGATAACAGGTGGAGCTACTGAGGAGACTTATCTCCCCGCTGACCTGGATGGCAGTACCCTGCCACCGGCCGGCGCTCCCAACACGTTCGTAGAATGGCCAAGCGGTTCGCCCCTCGCCCACAAGGTCTTCCACTTTCACGTTGACTTTGCTACACCGGCCAACTCGACCTTTACCCTCTTCACTACGGTGTCAGCAGCGGGCTTCACCCAACTTTGCGCGATCACGCGAAACTGCGTACCCCAACTGGGCTCCACCAGCAATCTGGACGCCATCGCTGACCGGTTGATGTTCCGGCTCGCTTACCGCAACTTTGGCGACCACGAATCAGTCGTGGGTAATTACACCGTCAGTTCGGGTGGTGTGGCAGGCATCCGCTGGTTCGAGATGCGCAATGTCACCAACGGGCCCGTGACCCTTTTCCAGCAGAGCACGTACCAGCCCGACAGCACCTGGCGCTGGATGGGCAGCGCCGCAATGGACGGTAGCGGCAACCTGGCACTTGGTTTTAGCGCATCATCTTCCAGCATAAATCCCCAGATCCGCTATGCCGGGCGGCTGGCGAGTGATCCGCTTAACACGCTGGCACAGGGCGAAACTACACTATTCGCAGGCACAGGTAGCCAGACTGGCACCAGCAATCGCTGGGGCGATTACAGCGACCTCACCGTTGACCCCGTGGATGACTGCACGTTCTGGTACACCACAGAGTATTACGCCACAACCAGTTCATTTAACTGGCGCACGCGTATTGGAAGCTTTAAGTTCGCCAGCTGCGGGTCACCAGTACCAACGCCAACCAATACTTCTACTTCAGTGGGACCAACCAACACACCGACCCCAACGGCTACTAGTCAGCCAACCAATACTCCAAGGCCAACCAGAACTCGCAAGCCGACCCGTACACCCAGACCTTAAAGGGCAATTCGATCAGAACCTGGGGTCAAAAGGAATTACATAACCAAGGCAGTGGGATTGAATCCCACTGCCTTGATCCTAGCCTCCATCATCTCTATAGCGGAGGTAGATTGTTCATCCATCATGTTCTATTTCCAAATATGTGGGGATTGCTCACTTGCACCTGACGCAAGTGCAGGTGTCGTCAGGCCATGCTCTCCTCGCAATGCCAACCAATTAGAGATATACTTCCCTTATGCCAGAACGTATTGGTCTTTTTGGTGGTACATTCGACCCGCCGCATCTGGGTCATCTTATCCTTGCTTCTGAAGCGCAGTCCCAACTGGAACTCGACCGTTTGCTTTGGACTTTAACCCCAGAGCCTCCACACAAACAAGAACAACCTATTACACCCGTCGAACATCGTCTTGCGATGGTAAATCTCGCCATTGAAGATAATCCATCCTTTGAGCTTTCGCGCGTTGAACTTGATCGCCCCGGTCCACACTACACTCTGGATACAGTGAAAATCATCGCGGATGAAAATCCCGGCGCCGAGATTGTCCCAATCATTGGCGGAGATTCACTACATGACCTCCCCAAATGGTACCGTCCAAAAGAGTTGCTCTATAAATGTCATTGGGTTGGTGTGATGCGCCGCCCCGAAGACTCGGCAAACATCGAGGCACTGGAACGTGATTTGCCGGGGATCAAGTCCAAGGTCCATTATGTAGATGCCCCACTGCTAGAAATCGCCTCGCGCGATATAAGAAGTCGGATTGCCAATGGGGAAACCTTCCGATATTATCTTCCAAAGCCAGTGTACGAATATATCGAACAAAATCAACTGTATCATGAACCGACAGTTGTAAACCCAAAACACATGCACTAGCACGTGATTTTTGAAGTGCGTTAGCATTTCATGGCAAATCATGCAAGTGCCGTAATTCCAATATGCCCTTACTACTCGATTCCCTCTTCTCTTCTGTCGCGCTCAGCCACCTGATGGTGGATGTGTTCAACAGCTCCCGCCCCGTATTGTTGACGTATCTCGGTTTGACCGAAACTCAGATTGCCTGGATCTCGACCATTTACATCTGGGCGTCGGCGCTCACCCAGCCTGTCTTCGGCTGGCTTTCCGATCGCGTCGGTCCGCGCTGGCTCGCGGCGGGTGGCGTATTATGGATGACCGTCTTCTTTTCAGGGGCGGTTTACTTTCCTGGAACCGGCGGATTGATCTGCCTGATCATCGCTGCCTTCGGCTCTTCCTCCTTTCATCCTGTCGGCACAGCCCAAGCCACCCTGCAGGGACGTGACCACCTTGCCGGACGTGAAACGACGGCCACGTCACTTTTCTTTATGGCAGGGCAAATGGGACATTTCATCGGTCCGATTGCTACAGGTCTCATTCTTGCGAGTCTTGGGCTGCCTGCCATGATGATATTATCCATCGTTTCGATCCCCATCGGGCTTTCACTGGCGTACCAACTGCGCGCGAATAAGCCACATCCGCGTCCTATCCAGGGTGATGACAAGATCCGTTTACAGGCTGGCATTGGATTCATCCTTTTGCTTGCGATCGTTGCCACGCTCCAATCCTGGTCGCAGACAAATATGATCAGTTTTATGCCGAAATATCTCAAAGATCTGGGAATGAGTGCAGTGATATACGGAAACATGGCAGGCCTGTTCATGGGCGGTTCGGCATTAGGAAATGTTATTGGTGGATATCTTGGAGATAGGTACACAAAACGAAAGGTTGCGGCAACTGCGCTCTTACTGTCAGCAGTTCCAATCTACATCATGAGCCAAATTGGATGGTCACCGTGGCTATATATCTTGATTCCACTTGCAGGCGCGGGTACAGGATCTGTGCATAGCATCATGGTGGTGCTTGCGCAACGGATTATTTCTGGCGGCATGGCGCTGGCTTCAGGGTTGATCCTGGGTTTTATCTTTTCTGCAGGCGCGCTAGGGCTTTTGATCACTGGACCGCTGGCGGAGAACTATGGCTTCCCCACTGTGCTATTTATGACAACAGGATTGGTGCTTCTCGCCTCGCCGCTGGCTTTGCTGTTGAAAGAGGAAGCACTGACAGCTCATGTCTCTGTCATCAATAGCGAGGATGTTGCAAGAGCTTAAATTCGTAAAATTGTTTTCAACAATAACGATCTTTGGGGTGTAACTTATTACTCTAGATTTTCCTGTACTAAAAATTATATATAATTTATAATCACCGACACTCTCAGAGGAGAATATGTCTACTCATCCAATGCTAACTCAGGAATCTGAATTTATCCAAAAAAGACCTCTCAAAGAGGATATTTTTGATGTGCTACACGAAAAAATCATCTCAGGCACATACAAGCCTGGTGACTGGCTTCGTCAGGACGATATTGCCACACAACTTGGCGTGAGCATGACGCCTGTGCGCGAGGCATTGGATC
>DAINRK010000466.1:0-4066 GCA_036741855.1 Anaerolineales bacterium | reverse complement strand
CTCAGAGTGTATGGAAAGTCTTCCGCAGTAACGGAGTATAAAGAGTTCGCCAATCGTGGTCATTCGCTGACGATTGACAGCGGCTGGAAGGAACTCGCCGAGTATATTTTGAAATGGTTGAAAGACAAGGGGTTTTGATCAAAAGATCGCTCAGGAGAAAATGATTTCATGACAATTTTGGACACAGTGATTGTAGGCGGAGGTCAGGCGGGCCTGGGAGTGAGTTATTTTCTTCAGCAAAACGGAAACAGTCATCTTGTCTTTGAGCAGGGGCGGATCGGTGAATCGTGGTTATCGCAACGTTGGGACTCATTTCAATTGAATACGCCAAATATCAGGAACGTACTACCCGGGCTTCCCTATGATGGACCGGAGGCTGACGGCTTCTGGCGAACCGACAAACTGGTGGAATATTTTCAGGGATATGTCGATCGATTCCAACTGCCTGTGCGAACGGGTGTGACAGTCACTTTAGTGGAGCGAGCTGAAGATCAAGAGACGTTCATCGTCAAAACAAGGATGGAGGATCAGATCGAGGTATCCATATCAAGCCGGTCGGTCGTCGTCGCTTCCGGCATCCAGCGGATACCCAAATTTCCGGCGATGCGTTCAAAGCTTCCCGACAATATCCTCCAATTGCATACAGCCGATTATCGCAACCCGAAGAGCTTGCCGCCGGGCGCAGTCGTTGTTGTAGGGGGTGGGCAATCCGGTTGTCAGATCACCGAAGATCTTTTGTCCGCCGGGCGGACTGTTTATTTATGCACGAGCAAGGTTGGGCGTGTCCCCCGGCGCTACCGCGGCAGAGACCTGGTGGAATGGTGGGTGGACACGAAATTTTGGGATGTCACGTATGACAGCCTGCCGGATAAATCCATCAGCCGCGCGGCTCAGCCACAGATTTCGGGCCTCGGACGTTATGGACATACCCTCAGCCTGCAATATCTGGCGAGTCAGGGCACTGTGATACTGGGACACTTATTGGATGTCGAGTCAGGCGCATTGATTCTGAGCGATGACGCGGCCGCGCACGTACATTTTGCGGATGAATTTTCGCAACGCGTCAAGAACGACATTGACTCTTATCTGACCCGCATGAATATCACAGCCCCATCCCTTGAAGATGATACCGCGGACATAGCCGACCTTGAAGCTGAATGTGTCTCTCCCTTGCGACAATTAGATCTTCACGACGCGAACGTCAGTACAGTAATATGGGCAACAGGATTTACAGGGGATTTCAGTTGGATACACATGCCAGTCTTTGACGATCAGAATAAGCCGATCCACAAACGAGGGGTTTCAGCAGAGCGCGGATTGTACTTCGTGGGCTTCCCCTGGCTCAACAGCCGCAAGTCGGGGATCCTTTATGGGATCGATGAAGACGCGCAATATATCGCTAATGTTATTGAGGAACAACTGGTTTAGGTTCACCTTGCCCCCATCGTCCTTGCGGACACCTACCGCTCACTTTGCTCGGGTACGCTTTCGCAGTCCCCCAAATACAACAAGCAAAATTCAGAATGTGCATTCAAAGTTAAATCGTCGGATTTGCCCACCTTCGTTACACTGCGGGGATGCTTCGCGAGGGGAGGCAGGAGGGGGTCACCTTGCGCAAATTCGCTTTGCTTTAGCTGCGTTTTCCTCACTACAAGGTTTCAATGTAAAATCAGATAAATTCACAACCCTATATTAAGGAGAAGATTATGGGACTCTTTGGCTTTGGAAAGTCCCAGAAAAACATCCCATGAGTACGAATGAAAAGCATCATCGTTCAATTCTAAAGGGCATTGCCCGCAGGGCCATGCTCGAGCGAGGCTTACTCCCCGATTTTTCCAGTGAGGCACTGGAAGAGCTTGGAAGGCTTCAGAAACCTGCCATAACAGATGATAAGTTAGCCGCCGGTCTCTCGGACGTTCGGGACATGCGAAACCTTTTATGGTCTTCCATTGATAACGATGACTCGCGTGATCTGGATCAGCTTACCGTCGCCGAGACACTCCCTGGGGGCAAAGTGAGGATTATGGTTGCCATTGCGGACGTGGACTCGCTCGTCAAAGAGGGGTCCGCTATCGATGAGCATGCCCGCCACAATACCACCTCGGTGTATACCGCTGCGACAATATTCCCGATGCTTCCTGAAAAACTTTCCACAGACCTGACCTCGCTCAATCCCGATACACAACGCCTGGCGCTTGTGGTTGAAATGGAAGTTGATGCAAACGGATCTCTCCTTGATTCTGACATTTACAGGGCGCGTGTCTTCAATCACGCAAAACTAACCTATAACGGTGTTGCCGCATGGTTGCAGGGGAATGGAGCTTTGCCTGAGGCTGTCGCTTCTGTCCCCGGGCTGGATGAAAACCTGCGCATTCAGGATAGAACCGCCCAAAGCATGAAGAAACTTCGCCATGTTCATGGGGCACTTAGTCTGGAAACTATTGAGGGGAAAGCAGTATTCGAGGACGATCAAGTTCGCGCGCTCGATGTACAGGAAAAGAATCGCGCCAGGGAGATCATTGAAGATTTTATGATCGCAGCCAATGGTGTAACCGCACGTTATCTCTCAGCCATGAAATTCCCATCGATCCGTCGCGTGGTACGTACGCCAAAGCGCTGGGAACGGATTGTTGAAATTGCCGCAGAGCACGATTTCAAACTTCCTGAACGCCCGGATTCAAAAGCATTGGAGGATTTTCTCGTCAGGCAAAAAGCCGTGGATCCGCTGCGCTTTCCGGACTTATCTCTGGCTGTGATCAAGCTTTTGGGCGCAGGTGAATATATTGCAGAGCTTCCTGGTGAGGATGTGCAGGGCCATTTTGGCCTGGCAGTCAAAGATTATGCTCACTCGACCGCTCCGAATCGCCGCTATCCTGACCTGCTCACTCAGCGCTTGTTGAAGGCAGCCCTCGAAAGTAAGCCTGCGCCCTATAAAAAAGATGAGTTGGATGAACTGGCGGCACATTGCACGGAAGCGGAAGATGCCGCGACCAAGGTTGAACGGCAGGTCGCTAAATCTGCTGCTGCGCTCCTGATTGAATCAAGGGCCGGAGAGTGGTTTGATTCGATTGTCACAGGAGCTTCAGAGAAGGGCACGTGGGTACGGCTTCTCAACATTCCCGTTGAAGGCAAGCTGGTGGCTGGATTCGAGGGATTGGATGTCGGCGAACGGGTCCGGGTACAGTTGATCCATACGGATGTGGAACGGGGGTTTATCGATTTCAGATCCGCATATTCTCATTAAGCTTTACATAAAATATCCTCATGACTGGAGACACAAAATGAATTCAGAACAGCAATCGGATGTCCAATTTCTAACCTCCGAAAACATGAAAGGCCTTCCGTTTTCTGAAGCGGTACGAGTCGGGAATATGCTATACCTCTCGGGGCAAATGGGGATAGATCAGTCAATCCATCTTGTTCCGGGTGGGATCGTCGAAGAAACGAGGCAGACACTGGAGAACATCAAGAGGACGTTGGAAAAATACGGCTCATCGCTCGAGCATGTCATCAAGGTTACCGTGATGCTTGCGGACATGAGCGAATGGGCAGAAATGAACAAGGTCTACGTCCAATATTTTTCCAGGAATTTACCCGCTCGCAGTTCATTTGGAACCAGTGGGCTGGCGCTTGGAGGGCGTGTGGAAATTGAGTGTATAGCTGTGCTCAAATGAATATTTAATGACGGACTTTTGCTCGGAACAGAAAGTCCTGAAGTGAAACAAAGGGAGCAGCACAGATACTTCAGAACTGTTGGTTAACTCATTTTCTGTACGTTCATAGAATACCGCTCGCATGGGGATTTAACATGCTCTCTTGCAAAATTTTATATTGACAGGAGATTTTTCATGAGCGTCAAATTCAATGTCGTGGAGCGGGCAAGCCGGGCGACAACGCAGCGCCGAAAATGTATTACCCTTCCATCCAGTCCACCGGTAGGATGAGTATGTGTGATCTAGCCGAACATACCAGCGACATTTCCACATTGAGCACGCCAGACATGATGGCTGCCCTCGAAGCCTTTCTCACCATTATCCCTGATGAGTTGGGAAACACATCGTGAAGT
>DAINRK010000465.1:0-4069 GCA_036741855.1 Anaerolineales bacterium | reverse complement strand
GTTTAGTCAGGCACGCTGCGCGGCCACGTGCAGTGCGCCCGCAAAGGGGGCCCTTTAAGGGGGCTCGCAACACCTGCACCTGTCCGTAGAGACAGGTGCAGGTGTGACACAATGAAAAGAAATGCAAAATGGAGCGGGCTGCGTATTTATATATAGAGAAAGACCGACTCTCATGTCTTCGCCAAATGAACTCAGAAACCGAGTTTGACAAATCGCTCTATCAGACCCAAAGCTCACCACGCAAATTCGGCATTCAAGAAGGTTTACGACGAGAATTGTATACCAGCGAATCTCACTTCATTTTTAGGAGGCGCTTTGTATAAAACTCACTTCGGGACAGACGATGTAAATAAAAGAGAGGCTCTCGCCAAAGAAGCTTCTCCCTGGCGGGTGCAGGCGCTTCATCCCCTGGGTGCACGGCCGATACCCAGGATTTTTGTAATCTGTGATCAGAAAGACACTGCACCTGTGTGGGGATACATCCTTTCACAACGAGGGCTCATTGTTATCCTTGAAACTTCCCTTGAAAAAGTCATCGGTCGTTTCTCTACAGAAATGCCAGACCTCGTTGTGATCGATATTGACATTGAACATCAAGACCCCATTGAGCTTTACAAAAAAATTCGTGCGGTCAGTTTAGCACCAGCCTTGCTTTTCTTACCCACGCATAACGAAATACAAATCATCGAAGCGTATGCCGCTGGTGCGGATGAAGTTGTTATCAAGCCCATTAGCCCGGCTATCTTTCTAGCCAAGATCCTGGCCTGGGCGCGACTCAGTTGGAGCGTGCCAACGAATGGGTTAAGCCACGTAACAGCAGGAAAATATCGGCTGGACCTTGCCCGGCGCTGCGTGATTGATCCAGACGGACTGGAAATCAGATTGACCAATCTGGAGTTTCGCCTGCTACATTTATTGATGAGTCGCTCTGGACATATTGTCAGCGCGGAACAAATTATCCGGGCGATCTGGGGCAGGTATGAGCGCGGCGATGAAGTACTACTCACAAATGTTGTTTATCGTTTACGCAAGAAGATCGAAGCAGATCCGAGTCATCCCTCTCTTTTACAAAGCTGGCAGGGAGGCTATTCCTTTCACCCGTAGGTCAGCTATCACCTGCAATTGCCATGTGTAACTTGTTACGACTGTTTACGACCGCTTTACGATTTGAACTGCCGCTGGTCTCAGGAATAAATTAGATCTCAATTTAGTTTTGTGAATTGAACTTTAGATATGACGTTCAGTAAATTATTGACGTTTCCACAAAACTCCTCGAAAAGCCTCATGGTTTCGAGGAATTTTGTCTCTAAACTAGTGTTATGCAGCGTCCCGAAGGCTTGGGCGAAAAGCAGGTGTGGGCGAAACACAGGCTCAACTTACGAGACCCTTCGGGACGTTCTGCTCGGGGTAAATTGATCACATGATCCTGCAACCTCACGCAATTTTTGATGATAAGGGAATAAATCCCACTATGGGTGCGTTGAATATCCTGCTGGTTGACGATGACCGAAACCTTGTGACGACCCTTTCCCATGGGCTTCGCAAAGCCATGGTGAAAGCGATTTCCGTTGCTGTTTGTCTCAGCGCTCCCGAGGCGCTTTCGATGCTGGCAACCCAGAGATTCGACGTGGTCATCAGTGACCTCAACATGCCGGGTGTGTCTGGGTTTGAGTTACTCAATAAAATCAGGCAGGAACATCCTGAAATGATCCTGGTACTGATCACGGCGTATGGGACGGATGCGCTTGAAGAGGAAGTGCTTCGGTTGGGAATTGGTTATGTCACCAAGCCCTTCGAACCGACGCACCTGGTGCAAATCATCCATGACTTGATCCGGAGTAAAGAGCCAAGAGGGGGAACAGAAAACGCGCCGCACATCCTGACCACAAACCCCAAACACAATGCGGGTGTGACATAATGAAAAAGAAATGCAAAATGGAGTGGGCTGCATATTTATATATAGAGCTATTACGTTTCCAACAAATACTTCACAGAACGCATCACAACATGCAACCCCCTCCGATTTTTAGGAGTACCTATTTACAATGCGTATGCTAGGAGAGACTATTTGAGTAATGAGACTTCCACCAAAGATCAATCTTTGACATTCGACCGCGCGAATGCAGTATATATACCTAAGGCTTTTGTGGTCTGTGACCAGAGGGATACCGCACCTGTATGGGGATATATCCTTCGACAGCAGGGATTGATTGTCGTCCTTGAGACGTCGCGTGACAAAGCAATTGATCGCTGGACCAGTGAGATGCCTGATCTTGTGGTGCTGGATGTTGACATCAAGCACGACGAGCGAATGGAGCTATACAGGAAATTCCGGGAGGTCTGTGTCGCCCCGATCCTGCTGTTCTTGCCTGTCTATCATGAAACAGAAATCCTCGAGGCATATGGCGCTGGTGTGGAGGATGTGATTGTCAAGCCGATCAGCCCAGCGATTTTCCTGGCCAAGATCATGGTGTGGGTGCGGCGGAGCTGGATCATGCCGGTGGATGGATCAAGTCTCGTCAAGGCGGGCAAATATCGGCTTGATCCGAAGCAGAGATGTATCGTCGATTCGAATGGGCTGGAAATCAAATTGACCAATTTGGAATTCAGATTGTTGCATTTACTCATGAGTCGACCTGGACATGTTTTTAGCGCGGAAGATATCATTGAATCGATGTGGGGCGAATATGGGAGCGGTGATCCAGTTCTGCTCAAAAATGTTGTCTATCGCTTGCGGAAGAAGATCGAGGCAGACCCGAGCCAGCCTGTGCTGCTGCAAACCTGGCAGGGGGGCTATTCGTTTCAGGGATAACGCGCGCAGCGCTGTGGACTCTGTAACCTTTTGCCAACAATTATGACGAATTGTGACCGTCATTATGACCAGATTGTGATGGCACCTATGCTATTATATGAACGTTATTCGATCCCATAAATCGAATTGAAGACATAGCGGTGATGACCCAGTACTTCCTGATTTGGTCGCTTGCGTACACGTGACACAGTACGCGGGGATATTGGTGAGCCAGTAGCGAAACCGGCGTTGATGGGTGTAGGAAATTAAACGTCAATTAGATCTGTGAAACAACTACAAAATAATTTTCGTTTTGACGTTCCTTGTAAATTAGGTTGGAGGACAATGTATCGTTTGCAAAGTGGAACATCATGTTTGTATGAATTGTCTGAAGGCAAAGGTTTGCTTTCGGTCTGCTGCGCGTATGCGGGATGTACGTTTAATACCTGCGTTTGTACCAAGGGCGTTCAATTTAAGGTAAGGCATTTAGAACCGGCATAGATTGTCGGTTCTTCTTTTTTCATAGGAGGTAACTAACCTGGATTGACATTGATCGCATCTACATAATTCATTCAAGGGAGATTTTTCTCCTGGGTGACTTTGCCGCAGGCAGAGCAACACCCTTATTCGATAAGAGGAGTTAATTAAATGAAAGCAAAAGTACTTTTCAAAGTTCTGGATGTCTTTATGATTTTTATGCTGGCATTCGGATCACCACTGTCGGCGCTGGCGGCGCCATCGCCGACTGGAGCAACAATCACTAGCGACCTGGCTGATTACCCACCAGGAGCAACAGTCACCTTGACTGGCGCTGGCTGGGCCGCTGGCGAATCGGTTCGGATCGTTACCAACGACACGATCGGGCAGACGTGGAAGCGCGATGTTACTGTCACAGCTGATGAGTTCGGCAACGTGACCGACGTTTTCTCTCTCCCTAATTATTTCGTTTCGGACTACGATGTCACCGCATCAGGCCCAATCTCGGGTGCTGCCACGACAACGTTTACCGATGCCCCAGGTAGCACCAACAAGGTATACCAGCATTGGGCAGATGCCAATGGTCCCGAGTGGAACAACAACATTCTGAATGCCACCAAGTCCGATTACTTCGAAGGTGAAGTCATTCCTCATGTTTTTGTCTACAAGGCTTCTAACCAGGCCCCTCTGACAAATGGACAGTCCTATTCGATCAACGTCACGTACAACTACTACCAGGCGAACACGAATGCTGGAGGCTTCGCGTACATAACGACGTTCAACATCAGCCGGACACTCGGT
>DAINRK010000464.1:0-4069 GCA_036741855.1 Anaerolineales bacterium | reverse complement strand
TAGTCGTCTGATTTTGCTTTGCGCCGATCGCTAAGAAGATCAGTACGAGTATCAGCGAGCCAAGCAGTTGTGGACGAAAATATTTGCTTTTCATAGATTCTCCTTTCTACAAAACAACAAACAACACTTCGCTTACGGCGCAGCTCAGGCATGTGCCGCACAGGACAATGAAGACCATAGGCAAGGCCCTCCTTTCTGGGGTACAAAAGTTTTTGAATCGGAAGATGGATAATAGCTATCTATGTATTGGGATATTGTAGTGAAAACTGCCGCCACGATAAAATTAGAACAAACACAAAAGACTCATTAGTTCCGTTTAGGGGCTGCGAAGATATTGATGAACTAAATTATTAATCCCATTCATAACCACCCTTTTGAACTCCAACCCAATGAATCAATGCTGACAATCTTTCTAACATTATACAACTCCTAAAAAATTTTTCAACTGATTTTTCAACCAATTGGTTACAACAGTCTGTATCGATCTAAGCTGTCGATTCGGCTATAATCAAAATATGGCTACCAAATCCCATTACGAAGAACTCAAACAAAAAATACACTCGCACAATTATCGTTATCACGTTCTGGATGCACCCGTGATCAGCGATTTGGAATTTGACAGATTGCTAAATGAGCTCAAACAGATCGAAGCAGATCACCCTGACTGGGTTACACCGGACTCACCAACGCAGCGCGCGGGAGCCAAGCCTGCGGACCGTTTCGTCAAAGTCCAGCACCCCGCACCGATTCTCTCTCTCTCCAATGCCTTTGGCGCAGCCGACGCGCGGGCCTGGTTTGAACGTGTCAGTAGAATTGATGACCGCGTTGAAAAAGCGAAGTTTGTCGTTGAGCCCAAGATCGATGGCTTATCTATCGTTTTACATTATCGTGATGGAATCTTCGCGCAGGGCGCGACGCGCGGAAACGGAGAAATCGGCGAGGACATTACAGCAAACTTGCGGACTGTTGGCGCGATTCCATTGCGCATTCCTATTGAGCCAAAGGGACCGAAGCCGCCAAAATATTTAGTGGTTCGCGGTGAAGCGTTCATGCCTATTGAAGAATTTGAAAAACTAAATCGTAGACGTGTAGAGGAAGGAAAGCCAGCCTACCTCAACCCGCGCAATACTGCGGCGGGTTCACTACGCGTACTCGACCCTGCAGAGACTGCTGCTCGCGTGCTGACATTGCTTGTGTATCAGATCATTCATTCTGAGGATGGGAAGGTCCCAACTTCACAATGGGAAATACTTGAGTATCTAAAGGACCTTGGATTTCCCATCACAGATATTGCAAAGAGATTCGATAACATTGAGGATGCAATCAAGTACACCGAAACCTGGGACAAGAAACGCGACGAGCTTCCTTATGAAGCAGATGGCATGGTCATCAAAGTGGATAACTTGAATCTGGCGCGTGATCTAGGATTTGTCGGCAAAGACCCGCGCGGCGCCATCGCTTTCAAATTCCCGGCCCGCGAAGTAACCACGAAATTATTGGATATTCGCGTGACTGTGGGGCGGACTGGTGTTTTGATCCCGAACGCGATGCTCGAACCGGTTGAAATTGGAGGTGTCGTTGTCGAACGCGCGACACTGCACAACTTCGATTACATCGCCCTAAAAGATATTCGTGTTGGAGACCGTGTGCTGATCAAGCGTGCGGGGGAAGTGATTCCTTATGTCATTGGTCCCGTAATTGCCGCTCGCACGCGCAAGGAGAAAAAATATAAGCCGCCGACAAACTGCCCCGCTTGTGGACAACCGATTGAACGCGTTGAAGGTGAAGTCGCGTGGTATTGTGTCAACGCGGCTTGTCCCGCGCAGCTGTTACGGAATGTGGAGCATTTTGTCTCGCGAGGCGCGATGGACATTGTGGGACTCGGCGGCCGAATTGTTGAAAAACTGATCGAGACTGGCAAGGTCAAAGATGTTGCTGATATTTATGCGCTCAAGCGGTCTGATATTCTTGAAGCAGTCACGAAGAAAGACCGAAAGACAGAGAAGGAACCCCCTGGCAAAATCGCAGATAATTTACTGGCATCCATAAGCGCGTCGAAAACCCGCTCGTTAGGCCGTTTGATCACTGCGCTCGGAATCCATGGTGTTGGTGAAGTCAGTTCGAATGACCTGGCGCGTCATTTCCCAGATTTGGATGCGCTTGCCAAAGCCAAAGCGGACGATATTCAACAGATCGGTGGGATTGGTCCTAGTGTGTCTGAGTCTGTTGCAGATTGGTTTTCACTTCCGCATAACAGACAGGTATTGAAGAAATTAAAAGCCGCAGGCGTTTGGCCGCAGGGCGGGCAGTCAGCGAGTGTTAAAAGTAAGGTATCAAATGCATTCAATGGGCTGACGTTTGTCGTTACGGGCACACTGCCTACTTTTTCTCGTGATGATGCCAAAGCCTTAATCGAATCTCACGGCGGCAAAGTGACCGACAGCGTCAGCAAGAAAACGAGCTATCTCGTCTTAGGTGAGAGCCCTGGCTCAAAGTTTGATAAGGCTAAGTCTTTGGGTGTAAAGATTATTGGAGAGGAAGAGTTGAAAAAACTGGCTGGGTAAGATCTTTTAAAGAACTACGACCATTCTGGATTGGGAATAAAAGGTCAACGCATGGATATCAGGCCAAAACAAGGTAGGTCAATAACAGCATTTCTTTTGATCAGTCTTTTTCTGCTTTGTAGTTGTTCTGCTAATCAGAGTCTACCGGTCAACAAAACTGCTACACCGCTTGCACCAACGATCGCACACATACTAACCCCAACACACCCGCCCGGACCCTGGCAGGTGATTGGTGTTTACAATGCGGATCAAAGCATCATGACCGCGGGATTTCTGGATGAACTCCATGTTGCCACTGGCGGTGTCATCGGGCAAATGGGATATTCCGGCGATGGTGCAGAAACCTGGCTGGTTACTGATGCTGCATCGGACTGTCGTTATGGTATCGATGTTGTGGGCCCTCAAGTGATTTGGGCTTGTGGTGGGGCGACTCATGTGCGCAAATCAGTGGATGGTGGCAAGACCTGGCAGGTGCTTGCCGCGTTTGGGGATCCGCGCACCATCACCAATCCCTGCCACTCAATGAGTTTTCTTGATGAAAATACAGGCTGGCTAGCGAACTCAAATCTGTTTGGCACAACAGTGGATGGCGGAGTCTCATGGACGATGAAATCTCTCCCTCAGACCGCCAATAAGATCGCCACGATTGACACTTATGGATCAGGGGATGGTTATCTGCTTGACCAGCGCGGTGTGTTGTTTTCGACGGAGGACGATGGAGAACATTGGCACGAAGCGAGTCGCCTCAATCTCGGTACACTCAAAATGCCTTTTTCACCTTATCAACTTGCCGCCATGCGTTTTTCGGATGCGGAGCACGGTTTAATCGTAATCTCATCCAGTCCTTACGGAAAGGCTGAACCCGTGATGGCTTTCCATACCTCTAATGGCGGCGAGACCTGGACTTCTGAGTCTGTCCCTGCGCTGGCAGGACCGGTATATCTTGCGCGTGAGGGCGGATACCTAACTGTAATCACCGGGGTGAACCAGCTTACGCTGTTGAAATATGAGGAATGAACAAAACTCAGAAATGATTGATCCTCTTCACCAAATGGGGCGGCTTTTATCGCCAGACCTATATAATCAGCTGTTGGTTTCCACACAAGAGCATTGATACCAAATCAGAAAACATTGTGCCGTATGACTGTGGAGTGATGTTCTAAAAAAACTCGTGATAAAATCTTGCTAACAGACAAAGGACGCCTTGGGGGAGCACCGAGCCTTTGTATAACTATTTTCTTTGGAGAATTTCATATGCCTCGTCGAAGCCTCACTCGCCTCTACAAGGACGAGTTCACAGGATATTCACTTGCCAAATTCCAGCAGGATTTGCTTGCGGGACTCACGGTTGCCGCGGTCGCTTTGCCGCTCGCGCTGGCGTTCGGGGTCGCCTCGGGCGCGTCCGCTGCGGCGTGGTTGGTCACGGCCATCCTCGCAGGCCTCATTATGGGAGCTCTCACAGGCGCGCCGTTTCAAATTAGTGGTCCTACAGGCGCCATGTCGGC
>DAINRK010000463.1:0-4073 GCA_036741855.1 Anaerolineales bacterium | reverse complement strand
CGCATCGCCTGCCAGCGGATCGAAGGGTCAGAATCAAGCAGCCACTGTATCACGGACATCTTAGGCTCCGGGGCTTGCTCATTGGGTGGATTGATCGCCATCTGCTGACTCTCCTTGCTTTGGTTACATAGTGCCGCATAATTTGCTTTACTTTTGTTTGGATTTTCAATCTACAAATCCAAACTCAAAGTAAACTTATTTCTGAGACAAGCGGTAAAAGACGCTGTTGGTGGCAACTAGTGTTTATCCCCCAGCGCGGACTATGTGCGAACGGTATAACATCCTATAGACGGTCTATATAAAATCCTAAATCGTTTCGAAATTAATTTCGCTGACATTATTATAGCACTCCCAGCAGTATGCCAATGGCTTGCAAAAAGAAACCCTCCCCATCCTTCGGCACGGCTGCGCCGGCTGAGGACAGGGAGGGCTAATTATTGGACGCTTTGCGTAGGTTCAGGGAAGAGGCTTTATTTGGTTTGTTAGTTCATCTGCCAGACGTTGCCCTTTGCCAGCTTTGCCTTTTTCGGATGTCAGGGGCCTATATTAGCATAAAGATTGCAATTGGCTTCTTACAGTCAATTTTCAAGAGGGTCAATGTTCGTGCAGCAGATTGAGAGCGATAGCTCCAACAGCTACTATATTGCCAAGATAGGCGGCATGGGTTAGCTGCGCGCTTCGCGCGGGGCGGCTGACGCCGGCCGTTACTTTTTCAACAGCCTGCGAGATTGTACGACACAAGAGGATTTATTTTTCGTCTAGCAGGAGCACGAATAGTATCCCATAAGACACAATCCCCCTCTGCGTTGAGCTGTATCTCAACTTGGCTGCGGATCAACGCAGCACAGCTAACCCAAAATTGTTCGCAATTTGACTGTTCAGCATTCGGTGTCAGAAAATATAGACGTAGACAGTCTTGTGAGCGTTGAGATCCTCAGTAGTGCCTCCCTTCATGCCCTTCTGGTTTATGAAAAAGGATTCGATGCCTTGGGCGTCAGAAAATGAATCGGCGATCCATTCTCGCTGCTTTTTCCGTTCATTAGGAAATTGCGTCAGGCCGATTGTCCACAAAGAGTAATCGGCTGGCTTGGCAGACTCAACCCGGTCCGTGATTGCTTGGGTGATCGATTGCCTATTCATATGTATACTTTCTCGTGTGCCTAATTGGCATCACGCCAAAATTGATTGGGGGGCGCAAATTATACCCCCTTTTTCAAGTTATTACCCTACGCTCGGCCTGAGCGATTTATAGATTTGGTGACTCGCTGATTCAAGACTGACACTAAATATAGATTGCAAAGTTCATATTGTGCGAACAACCTTCATGCTCTTTCTTTGCTCTACTCGTCCGGTCATGCATATGTCATAATATGAACGGTGCAACAAGCTTTCTGAGCGAGAGTTCAGTAAGTGAACACAATATGTATTATGTTCACAACCAAATAGCATGCTGATAAAGGAGGCAGTTCAATGGCAAAAGGTATCAGGGAAGGGACTGGGAAAAGCACCCAATCCTACTCGACAACCAGGGACGTTAGACCCCTAGCTTTGCGTCGCCGGCTTTGCCTTTTTCGGATGTCAGGCGCCTATATTAGCATAAATATTACAATTGCCTCCTTACTGACAGTTCTCAAGTGGGTCAATATCTTTGCAGAGCACGCTGTGTTCGGTTGCGCTTATAGTTTACATCGATACAATGAGAGTTGCCCATCACTATGATTGACTGTTTTGATAAACTCCCAACCTAAGCGTTCCAGGATCCCGGCTGCCACTACTGTTGTTGCATAGACTGCCTCATAACCTTGATCGAGGGCCAATTTCATGCCTGCTCGAACCAATTCTGTAGCGATGCCATGACCTCGATGAGACTCAATGACATATAAGCCTCCTAATTCAGGTTGGAGATCTGGTAAAGTCTCGGTCCCTCGCTCACGTAGGACAATCGTGCCAACAAGCTCATTGGACTCGAAGGCAACAAGGCGAGAGGGGAGACGATTTCGAGAAGCGTCTTCAAGAAAATCCTGCTCCAGCTGTTCTTGTGACATGTCAGCATAATAATCCGGCCATTGGTCGCGAAACCAACTTGCCAACGTAGGTACGGTATCGGGATAGTCTGCGAGGAAGCCAATACTGATCATATTCTGCTGAATCAGGTCATAAGACATGCAACCCAACCGCTGACGTAGCGGTTGCGCGGCGGTTTGGGAATGACCTTGACGATTCTTAAATTGCACAAACTGCTCTTAAACCGGAAGGTTAGATAGATATAAGTTGGTAACACTGCTTTCAAGTAGGTTGGTTCACGACGATGTCCGGGTAACATAAATTGCAGATCTACGAGGGTGCATCGCTCAATTCGATCAGCTTGGCCATTGTTCGATAGTTGCGAGTGGTAGCAGAGACTCCGAGGGTGCGTTCAATAAAATTGTTGTTCAGTTTCGTCAAGCCATAAGCTACCGGGCAGTGGATGTATACGGCTTTGTTGGTGACAACAAAGTTGTCGGGGAGGAATGTATGACCGGCGAGCAACTTGATCTTTTCTTGAGCAGGTTTACTTTCGAGAATTGTGAAATAGAGCTTGGCCGTGTCAGCATCCTTGAATGGATTGTCGGCAAATATCTGGCGTACCTGCAACGACGTCCGAGCCAATACGACGATGTCACCGCCGAAATGCTTTTCTATTTCATCGTGCACGACCTTTTCGACCTGAGATCCGGTAAGAGTCGATCGGGCAAGCACGTTGCCGCTTTGGATATAGGTGCGCACGTCGACAAATCCCGCATCCACAAGCACTTGGCGCAAGGGCGTCATAAGGACTTTATTTTTTCCCGTCGGCATCAGGCCCCGAAGAAGGATGATGTACGTCTTCATCTATTCTCGCTTGTCCATAAGACGTTCTCACAGACCTTGTTGTTTCGTTGCCTTATTTCTGCCTCATTATCTTGTGCCATGAACTTCAATCTAATAAGATGAAGCCAGCTAACGGTCTGCGTTACCCGCTGGTGGGCGGGACGAGATAACGCCGCTTTGACGGAACCAACTTCAAGCCACGAAAAACGCTTGAAAACGCGCAGACTCCCACCACTATAGTCCCGGTGCTCTTCCGGGGGTCGGGTGCACGCAGTGTTGGGCGCAGTCTCTCAATCGCTGCGTCGATGACCAGAGCGACTAACCTCGGAAGAGATTTTTTCTCGCCGAAAGAATATTACACCTCGGAGCGCAGCATTCACTAAATATGCTATTCTTCCATCTTTGTTCCGAGAATCGTCTTGGCAGAAAAGTATCGCCACCAATTTAATTTTTCGAGTTCTTCGACTTTCTTTTGATAGGCGTCCATGTCAGGATATTCGAGCACACCCCAATCATAGATCTCTTCATCGGCCCAACGTGAATTGCATATGATGACCCACTTGACTCCAGCACGCTTATCAACTTCCTCCACCTTCGACCAGAGATCATCTTGTTCCTCTTTCGAAAGCTGATACCAAGCCTCAGTATGACCTTTTCCCATGACGAGCATATAGACTGGTTTGGACATGATGGACTCCTTATATAGCAAATAGATGAAATCCGACTCGGTAACTCTCGCACTCAATGTAGGTGCTTACACAGCAGGAATGCAGAAGAATGTTTCTACCTAATACACGATCCTCCTTTCGTGCCTACAAATCGACAACAATTTTTGTATGTGAAGCCTTAGGCGCCCAACGGTTTGCGTTACCCGCTGGTGGGTGGGACGAGACAACACCACTTTGACGGAACCAACTTCAAGCCACGCAAACTGCTTGAAAACGCGCAGACTCCCACCAGTCGGGTGCACGCTGTGTTGGGCGGCGTATTTTCTCGATATCTTTTCATGGATTCCACACAGTCCAATACTCATCAGAACAAAGTCCGAGCAGAGCACTCTTGGGATTTGAAAGAATCCAATCAGTTGAGGGACTGTTTTCAAAGTATTGATAGTTAACAGAATTAGCAATATGCGAGAATGTAACCGTTATACTCAAGCGATCAGGGTTTGTCACAGATTCAAGGATTGTGCCTTGTATATCTATGACAGTTGAATCGTCGCG
>DAINRK010000462.1:0-4081 GCA_036741855.1 Anaerolineales bacterium | reverse complement strand
CTCTTTCGCTTCCTGTTCTGAGACGGCATTGGTGAACCCAAAGCGGAACTGTGACTCCGTCAATGATATGGACCGGTTGAGATTGAATGGATTTCCCAGGACCGGAAATGCAGACTTCAAAGTTGAGACCGGCAGTTCAGGCACGCCCTTGATGGGAGCAGGGTCGATCGCAACTGCGGCAGCGGCCAGATCACGTCCGAGCAGGTTTTGGACGAGGAGTCCGCCGAAGGAATGTCCGATCAAAATTGGCTTCTTGTCGAATGCTTTCAATTGTTTGGCGATATGATCTGCGATCTCACGGACGCCGAACCCAGCAATGGCATTCGCATTCTTGCGCGTTGCTTCCGTGTTCTCTGCATCCCCCGGCCAACTTGCGGCAACTACTTCGTAACCGTTCGCACGGAAAAACTCCATCCAATTGTTCCAGGACTCGGCGTGCAGCCAGAGTCCATGAACGAAAACAATCGGATTTTTGGCGGAATGAGTGGACGACATGACAGTACTCTCTTTGTTCTGGCTCACGCCTGATATTGATTTTGTGAATGCAACTGGAATTAGGAGACAGTTTATCATACTTGAATTTATGCTATACTTTTTTGGGCGGCTTGTGATTCGTTCAATGCTTTGATACGTCTTACAGGATCTGGAGGAGAGTTGGACATAGAGAGCGAACCCGTCAACGAAGACGAAGAGCGCAAACGACCTGGCGTCGAGCGAGTATATCGTAATGGTAAGATCGCTGTCCTATGGGAACCAAAGCTGTGCATTCACGCTGGATATTGTTTTCGCGGTCTTCCCGAAGTCTTCCAGCCGCAGGAAAGGCCCTGGGTCAAGGTTGATTCAGCGACAGCGGATAGGATCGCCGAAGTGGTCATGACATGCCCAACCGGCGCGCTGCACTTCGAACGGTTCGATGGTGGTCCACAGGAACCACAACCCCAGGAAACAACCATCAATCCCAGGATCAATGGCCCACTATACGTCCGCGGTCCGGTGCGGATTGTCGGACCAGGCGGTCAACTGATCCGTGAAGACACGCGTGTAGCGCTTTGTCGTTGTGGTCACTCGGAGAACAAACCGTTTTGTGATGGGAGTCATCGCCGGGTCGGGTTCCGTACGGCGAAGCAGACTGAAAATTCAACCTAAGTCTTGCACAAAGATTTTCAAGCGGGTTTATTCTATTTGATCCCTCCTAAACCCTAGTGAATCGCAACAACATAATAAGTTCCATCGCGCCTACCTACAAACCAATATTGCCCCTGCCCATAGTATACCGATATCATCCCACAACAATATGCCATAAATATTTGGTCGAATTCTGGACCCATCACTTTTTCGTTATACACAATGTGATACTTCCCATTTTTCTTGGCGATGTATATTAATTTGCCATCGATTTCATATGGAAAGTGAGACCCTTCCAATTGGTATTTTTCGTTGAAATTTACGCCGTCAACGACAATAACAGATATATAGCCAGCTAATTCCCACACTAATTTTCCACCAATATTCCAAAAATTCCGATTAGGGTCAGATGTCACAAACCCGGGAGTTATATTTAATACTGGCTCTCCGTTCTTGATTAACTCGTAACGGCAACAACCCTGCGAAATGTCTTCAAGCTTTGTTTCAAAATGATCACTGCCTATAGTTATTCGCAACTCAGTAAGAGCATGTTCAGCTTCCACTCGCTCTCCCATTCTTCTTTTGTCGTTCTCATCCCATGTTGGAATATCAAAACATTTTGCCAGAAACTCCATGTCAGCCTGGTTATGGACATAAGCACGACTAGGCACAACACATTCTGTCCACTCAAGTCCATTTTCGAGAACGACCACTGTTGGAGTGCCCGAAAATGGGATTGAAGAACTTTGTATTATCGGAATAGAAGTTTCTGTGGGTGGCAATGGCGAGGCTGACGGCACTGGAGTATTAGTGGGCATCGCTGTCAGGGTTCCGACAATTTCTGTCTTGACGATAGCCTGGGCTGTCTCCATCACCTCTGCGGGTGTGATCGTTGGTGTTGTTAGGAGACTATTGCAGGATGTCAAAATGACAACTAAAAATAAGCTAATTGTTTTCTTAAACATGATTTTCACTAGTCTGCGCTGTGAGCGACATATGGTTCCCTTTGCTTGAATTTACAACGAAAGTTTGTACGGTCAGCCTTTATTCAAAAGCATATCCACATAATTTCTTGACAATAATTTCACCACTTATTTACTTTGAAAACATATACTCACCAACATAACATATCAATTTGGAGAAAAGAATGAAAAGAAATACGACCGTTAATTCGCTGGTATTGCTCTGCATGATCATAATCACCGCGTGCGCAAGCGCGAGTCCAACTTCCACAGTCTCAATAACAACTGATAATAATAGCTCCCCAGATTCTACGGGGGCCGCCAAAGCCAATTTGAATACGGCGTCAGCTGATGAATTTCTGGCTGCCGTTCCCGGACTTGGGGATCGCATGGTTCGCGAATTTATGGAGTACCGACCCTATGTTAGCATTCGACAATTTCGTCAGGAGATCGGCAAATACGTAGACGACACACAGGTTGCCGAGTATGAGAAATATGTCTATGTTCCAATCGCGATCAATGACTCAGATTCAGAAACATTGCAGCAAATCCCCGGCCTTGGCGCTGAGGAAGCAGGCTCATTGATCGCTGCACGCCCGTTTGCATCCGCCGATGCGTTCCTTACCAAGTTGAGTGAATACGTCTCGGCAGAACAATTGGAGATCGCCAATCAGTATCTGGGAGGGAATTAATGAATTCTGAACAATCCCTGGCGCGAATACGCCAGTTCCTGCTGATCATCGCGGCTGGCGTGTTTGTCATGACCGTTACAGAGCTATTCTTCCTGAGTCATTGGAGTGAAACAATCCAACTGCTTCCCTTTGCATTGAGTGGCTTGGGACTGATCACTTTAGCTTTGGCATATTTTCGCCCGAGTCCGATGACGATCAAATTTTTGCAGTGGTCCATGGTTTTGATCGGGCTATGCAGTCTGATTGGTATTTACGAACATATGTCAAATAATTTGGGATTTCAGATGGAGATTCGACCGAATGCCACAACCTGGGAATTGATCCTGGCAACACTTGAGGGTGCAAATCCGGTATTAGCCCCAGGCATTCTGGCGCTGGGTGCCGCGATTGGTTGGACAGCAGCTTATCAGTACTTTCCTTTGGATCAAAAATAAAAATACGATTCTTATCGTAGAATTGTTTCGGGTTTCATCCAAAAACAAATGTAGAGCATGAAGTGACAGTCACCTTTAAAGTGACTGTCACTTTTGGTAATTTGAGTTGAACCAGGCTGTCTCGTTTCTCTGAGCTTATTGATACACGCGGACGAAGTCCACCTTCATCTGCTGTGGGAAGACGGTTGTGCCATCCGGGCTGCCTGGCCAGGCGCCGCCAACTGCAACATTTAGCAGGATGAAGTTCGGGTGGTCAAACACCCATTGCCCATGCGTCTCAACAGTCGACCGGGTGAGAGTGAAGTAGAGGACGTTATCCATGTACCAACGGAAGACGTTACCTTCCCATTCCACCGCGTAGACATGATAGGCATCATGGAATGCTCCACTGGGCAAGGTATAAGGTCCGCCCAGCCCGGCCGCGCCGGAGTAGCCTGGTCCGTGCACCGTGCCATGGACGATGTTTGGCTCGCGGCCGATGTTTTCCATGATATCGATCTCGCCGCAATTCGGCCAGCCGACCGTGCCAATGTTGTTACCGAGCATCCAGAACGCTGGCCAGATTCCCTGGCTGTACGGGATTTGAATCCGAGCCTCGATCCGTCCATACGTGAACTCGCGCTTGGCAGCGGTCGTGATACGAGATGAAGTATAGGTACAGGTGCCATACCAGCATTGGTAGTTGGATGGGTTCTCCTGCCGCGCGGTGATGATCATCGAGCCGCCTGCAAAGGAGATATTCTGTCCGTTGGTGTAATACTGCAACTCGCCGTTCCCGTTCCCTGTTCCGCCAGTCTCGATGTTCCAATTGGCGGAATCCAGTGACGTGCCGTTGAATTCATCGCTCCAGATGAGATTTGTATACGGG
>DAINRK010000461.1:0-4088 GCA_036741855.1 Anaerolineales bacterium | reverse complement strand
AGGCGGGTCTGCGCGAAAAGGTCGAACTCTGGGCTGACGGTGGAGTCCGCTGCGCGTCGGACGCGGTCAAGTTGATGTGCCTCGGTGCAAACCGCGTCGGGCTTGGAACTCTGCCCATGGTTGCGATCGGATGCACGATTTGCAGAGACTGTCAGAGCGGCACATGTCATACGGGCATCACAACTCAAATTGAAACTGAAGAAGATGCACATGCCAAGGGTATTAAACATTTCGTCCCGCGTGATTTTGAACAGGCGACTCAGGCACTCGTCAATGTGTTCAGCGGACTTGGAGAAGCGATGCAGAATATCGTCGCTAAGCTTGGGTTTGAACGCGCGCAGGATATTGTCGGGCGATCCGATTTACTTCAACAGATTTCGCATTGTGAACAGATTGACTTGCGAGACATGCTCGTCACTGTAGATGAATATCTCAATTCGAAACCGATTCCAGTTGAATTGCCCGCTCACGAAATGGCGATGATCGACCGGGGTCCACTGCATCGCCCACGCAATCATCTGACGACGGTCATCTCAAATCTGGTGATGGAAAGTTTTACAAACTATCGTCAGGACACAGTACTTTTCGAAGATGATAAAGTCACACCTGTTGACCGCGCGCTCGGCACGCATCTCACCGGTGCGTTGACGCGTTATCGCAAAAGTTGGGATTGGCTGCCTGGTCACGGCGGTGTTGGGGGTCATCGTGAAACCTGGCTTCCCCCGCTCGATGATGAAGACACGCGCTCCATCCCCACCACGGCCCTACGCTTCTTCAGCAGTTCTGTCCCTGGCAATGGACTTGGCGCGTACAATGCTGACCCTGTTCGCATCGTGGTTGAGGGCGGCGCGCAGGACGGCGTGGCAAAAGGCATCTCCGGCGGACGCGTGGTCATACTGAAAGGCTATAACCACGATGGCTTGTTGATCGATGGTTCGGTTGGAAAGAGTCTCGCATATGGTGGCACGAATGGAACTGTCATCGTGCAAGGCAACGCGGATTCACGCGCGTGCATCCGCCTTTCCGGTGCGGATGTCATTATCGGTGGTGAGATCAAGAAACCGCTCAATGACAGCCTTGGCTTCATCGGGGCGCGTGCAAATATCAAAGGCTTCTTATGTGAATATATGACCGCGGGGCGCGTAGTGGTATTAGGCGACCCAGGTCCATGGATTTGCGCAGGGATGACGGGAGGTGTTTTATACCTGCGCCTGCAGCCGCATCTCAATTTCGATCAAGCGGCGATCCAGCGCCGGCTCGCAAAAGGTGCAAAGGTTTTAGTTCAGGAGGTCGGTGAAAACGATCTAAAGAATCTCCAGGAACTGCTGACCGTCTATGCTGAGGAGTTGAAACATAATCACCAGGGCGAAGAGTCACAGAGGGTCCTCAATCTGTTGATCGACTGGAAAAATACATTCGTCCGCGTCGTGCCTTTGGGGCAGCAGGAAGAACAGAGATTTGCTACTGAGTAATCAAACATCTGAGAACGTCAAAGAGACCACTGGTGGAAATTAGCAAGTCCTTTTGATATGTGAGTACCACCTGTCCGCCGCCCTTCGCGTCTATGTATAGAAGACGACTTGTGCCCTAAAACCTGAGAAGGTACACAGGCGCAAGTGCCATAAGTGCCGCGCCGCCTTGCAGCACCAATACGAGCAGTGCCTCCTTTGGAGTCCGCGGCAGCCACTTGAGGGCGAAGAACGCGATGATCGGTAATTGTCCCGCCATAAGGATTTGCCAGATGTGGGCCGCGGTCCCTTCATCGGCCTGGGGTGCAGGCCCAAACACGGCAACATAAATGAGCACCGTGGCGAAGGCGCCGAATGACATTGCCAATGGAAGAAAAGCGCTCGGATTTTTCAGTAGTACTTTCATAATCAACTCCTTACCGATGATAGAGACGGCAGCTCTTAATGTAGTCCAATCCATTTGCGGATCGGACCTGCCTCCATTTTCGGCCTTTTCCCCCTGCCTTTCAACTGTGGAGTACCCCAGTTCCTCGATTTTCGCACCAGTTGCGGTATGCCCTAGTTTCAAAACCAGTTCTATTCTGGAGCTCACTTGAAATTTAGCATAAACATTTTTCAAGTGAAATTCAACTGTGCGAACAGTGATACCAAGCGACAAGGCAATCTGCTTATTGCTTTTACCTTGCAGAACAAGTTGGAGCACTTCCTTTTCGCGTTTGCTTAACGGAACATCTGGGATCATCGAAATCACCTTAAATGCTACTTCAATTGTACCAAGTGCCAGCTAACGACTCGCGCTAGCGACATTGGGAGTATGGACTCGATGCCGAAACGGGTAAATGCAAAGCCGGTACAATATGATCCTTGGAAACCATAAGTTACTCATACCAGGTGAACAAGGACACCCACACTGTGCGGCCTCTTCCGTCGTCGACCAAAATAACGAGTTTTGGATCAAACTCCGAACCTCCAACTGCTAATACTATTAATCCGAAGAGGATCACAGGCCATAATTGAATTAGTACGACTGCAACAAACGATACCAGGGCAATGACGCCAGCAACAATAATTAATCCACCAAGTAGCGCTTTAGCCATAAATGACATGACTGTTCTGACTGCTGATAGTGAAACTTTGGGATCTGCAGGCGGTGAGGGAGGATCTTTTCTACGTTCATCATCGGCAATGATCACGCCCCGGACTCGAACCCCTGCATTGATGATCTGATGTAAGCGTCTTATTGCCTGGGTTGGTATGCTATACTTATATGAGTCAGCAGGTATGAGTTTCCAGCCCTTTGACTCCTGAGGTTGTGTGATCATGTCGCCATAACCGAAAACCTCACAATCTTCCCACCCCTCCTTTTTTGCGATTTCGAGAACAATATCGAGCTCGCTCCGTACTTGCAAATCTTGCCATCGAACTTGTTCTTCAATATTTTGTGTGATCATGTAGATCTCCTTTGAATAATCACAGTCTATAAATCTGGGGTTGAGGTTTCCATACAGGGCATCTACAGTTTTCCTCCTAAAAACCTCCAATTTTTGCGCTCACATGGCAAATAAAGACAATATCGCCTTTCTATCGAAGTATCAAATGAGGGTTCTTTACTATAAATGTAAAGAAGGGGCAACGCATGAGGAAATTGCCACATACCTGGGCAGGGATGTAAATACAGTCCAGTATCACATGACGAAGATTTATGCGGAACTGGAGATCAAGAAGGCCGGTAAATCAAAGGAGGAAATGGAATCTGAACTGAAAAATGAGATATGCCCGATTATTCGCGAAATGTTTAGTACGTACGATGATGTAAAAATTTGGGCTCCGGTTATCAAGGATAGGTTGCAGGAGGAAAAAGAAGATCCCGGCGAAGACATGGATGAACCTGAGATCATTCAACCGCCGCCGCCGGGTAGGCGCAGAATAAACTGGCGGCTGATTATCGGTTTTATGGTAATTGGCGTATTGGCCATTTTGTTCTGGATAAGCTACCCATCGATCTTCGCGATGTTTGCAACCGAGGAAATTATTGATCCAAAAGATGGGATGGTGTTGGTTCAGGTTCCGGCAGGCGAGTTCGAAATGGGCAGTTCCAGAGCTGAAGATCCGCAGGCGTCTGAAGAGGAATTACCGCAGCATATCGTATATCTGGATTCCTACTGGATCGACAAGACGGAGGTATCTAACGCACAGTATGCGATGTGTGTGGCAGATGCCGGGGCTTGCACAAAGCCTGTCAATAATTCCTCCAAAACCCGCGGCAGTTATTATGATAACAGCCAGTATGCCGATTATCCAGTGATCTTCGTAAGTTGGAGTCAGGCTGCTGCCTATTGTGAATGGGCAGACCGTCGGCTGCCAACGGAAGCAGAATGGGAAAAGGCGGCTCGCGGACCGGATAGGCGTATTTACCCCTGGGGAAGTAGCTTTGATGGAACCCTTGCCAATTATTGCGATGTCAACTGCCAGGCCGATTGGAAGGACAGCCGCTTTGATGATGGTTATGGCGATACGGCCCCAGTGGGAGAGTATCCAGACGGAGCAAGCATGTATGGCGTACTGGATGTGGCTGGCAATGTATACGAGTGGGTGGCTGATTGGTTTGAACCCTACAAC
>DAINRK010000460.1:810-4093 GCA_036741855.1 Anaerolineales bacterium | reverse complement strand
CTGGTTGCACATGGCCTTGTGCGCCGCCGCGCCACTCAATGCCGTCATAACCAAACTCAGCAGCTTTGGCAATTATTTTTTCTATATCCCAATCAGGACAGGCCAGCGTACTGAATGTGACAGGGTTCATTGTGCACCATCAAATACGTGTAAGGCCTCTCGAACCACTCTACGAGAAACACCAAGCATCTCGCACAATTCGGCTTCAGGAGGGAACTGGCTGCCGAGCCGGAATGTTTCGCGTGGAATGGCCAGGCGAAGCTCCTGTTGTGCTACTTTAGTCAGTGTTTTTTTTTCGGACTTGGCAAGTCTAAGCATTTAACACCGTTCAGTTGTAAGATGTCATGATGACTGATGATACTACAAACGAAATCTTAAGTAAAGGTAAATGAAACCTATTCTCGATTTTCTTGTGCTGACCACATTTGACAGATGATTTTCACTAAGTCTAAGACTCAACCGCCTCTACAACTTGCACGGATCCACCAGGGCGATTTACCAGCCATACGCCAATCAGAATGGTAATTCCCCCAATAAGGGTTGCTAGTAATATGGCCTCCCGTAGAACCAATGCGGCAACCATTACTGTGATCAGTGGTTCCAAATATAAAAATGCTCCAGTTTGCGCAACGGGAAGAACTTTCAAGGCATCGTACCAAAAGATGTAAGCAATGCCCGAACAAAAGACACCAAGAAACGTAACCGCTATCCATCCATCCCACGGTATGGAAATAATTTCAGTCGCTCCTGAAGTCAAGAAAAAAAGAATGGATGTGAAGAACCAGCCGAAGCTCATAACATGAAACATCATAAGTGTTGATGAATGTCTTTTGAGTCCTGATCGAGAAAGAGCCGAAAAGATAGCCCAATTGGGCGCACTCATAAGGACCAAAAAATCACCCGGTGTACCGAATTTGCCCACAAGGAGTGCTGCTAAATCTCCTTTGGTAATAACCACTAAAACTCCCAACGCAGCCAAAAAAATGCCTGCCACCTGATACACCGCCAAGTGCTCTCTTAAGACAATTAACCCAAGTAAAGCCATGAAAACTGGTATCGTCGCTACAATCCAAGCTGTGGTTGTTGCTTGCGCTGTGACCAATCCTGTGGACTGGAGCCATTGGTGAAAAGTTATGCCCAAAAACCCCAGGACAGCGAAGTAACCCCAATCTTTGCCGTGAGGAAGTGAGAATTTCTTGCTTAGTACAACTGCCACACCTAAAACAATTACTCCCATGGTAAACCGTAGCCAAACTAGTGTTGTTGGAACGACATACTGGAGAGAAATTTTAGTAGCAACAAAAGAGGCTCCCCAAACGGTAACTGCAAACAGCGCTTTAAGAATGGCTTTTATATTCATCTTTCCTTGAGAAGACAATTAGGGATTTGGCTTGACGATCCCTACAACTTCATTTGTTGATTTTAACTTAGGGTGCTAATCGTAATTGTACACTTGCAATGTCGTTGTAGAGTAATTGACTAGTATTATGACTTCAACAAATAATAGGGAATCTTTGCCGTGTCTCTATAGCAGAGACTGCGGTCATTGCTGGCCGCACAGATTTCGAAATTGAAATATCAGGTCTTATTAAGGCTATTTATATAAATCCGATTTTTGGAATCTTGCGAATTACCATGGAATTGGCAGTACCTCATGTTATTTAGAATAGCTTCACTTCTTGCTATCCATAATAGATGTACTAGTGTGATTACAGATGCATCCAAAAGTCTGGTGACTTATTATGAATTTTTCCTGCTTGAGCGTAGTGTTGGTGGTCACAATTCTGCAACGTTGATAACTTATTCATATTACATTATTCAACAGTTCAACCGATTTACGTACGCCGGCCATAGGAGGCAAGCTGTAATCTTCATGCTCAATGCTCAGTACATCGTCGTAGCCATTTTGCCTTAACTGAATTACGAAATCGCGCCACCAGATTTCCGAATGTCCATAGCCTAAAGTCACATAATTCCAGGAACGCTCCGCGACGCGGTCATTAGATTTAGTTTCCAATAATGTGTTGATTTCACTATTTTGAGGATCAATGCGGGTGTCCTTGGCGTGGACGTGATAAATTGCACCTCGCAACTGGCGGATGGCCCGTAATGGATCGCCTCCCATCCACAGGGCGTGACTAGGGTCAAAATTAACTCCCACCAGTTCACCGACCGCATCGCGCAGTTTTAGCAAGGTTTCCGTGTTATAGACCAATTGATGAGCATGCTGTTCAACACAAATCTTTTCGATACCATTCTCGCGTGCGTGATTGACCAGGTCGCGCCAGTAGGGGATTGCCACGTCCTCCCATTGATAGCGTAAGATTTCATGTCCTTCAGGAGGCCAGGCTGTTGTGATCCAATTTGCATTTTGATCCCCTGGACCGCCGGGCAAGCCAGACATCATTACGATTCGCCGGATGCCAAGGAATCGAGCCAGCTTCATTGTGCTTCGAACCACCCGATCGTTTGACCTCCCGCGTTCTCCGGGGGCAAGTTGGTTGCCTGAGCAGTTGAGCGCGCTGATCTCCAGTCCGTGATCGCGAATCTTCGCGACGAAGTTTGATCTTTCCGTTTCATTTTCCAGAAGAAGATCCAGGTTCACGTGTGGAGCCGAGGACCAACCGCCGCAACAAAATTCAAGAGTCTGAATCCCAAGATCCGCAGCTGTTTTCAGCAATTCATCGAACGATAGATGACCTAAACTATCGGTGACTAACCCTATTCGCATGGTACGCTTCTATGCCTGGTCGACCTCTGTGTCAAACTCGCTTACGCGGACCCAACGATGCTCCTGACAAGAGAGCTCAACAGCATCAATGACCTTATTCACTTGGTAGGCAAAGCGCACATCCGGTTGAATTGGTTGATTCAATGCAACGGCAGTGACCAGATCATGAGCCTCTATAATCTTCTGATCGTTGTACCCCAAGCCGATGCCCGCCAGACCGAAGAAGGCCTTATAGCCTGGATGTTCCGGTCCGATGTAGACTGATTTATAGCCCTTCTCTCTGTCCGGGTCTGTGTCACGATACAGCTTGATTTCATTCATCCGTTCCTGGGTGTAAAACAAACTGCCCCTGGTGCCCTGAATCTCATAGCCCAACCCAAGCTTCCGTCCCATGCCAATGCGGCTGGTACCGATCGTTCCAATGGCTCCATTTTCAAAGCGGATGAGAAACTCCATGATGTCTTCGTTTTCGACAGCTCGCTTTTCAGCGCCGCTTTGAGCCGTCGCCGCATAGCCGGAGCCGCCTGCTGGCACGACTCGGTCTCTAATTTT
>DAINRK010000460.1:0-800 GCA_036741855.1 Anaerolineales bacterium | reverse complement strand
ATCGAGGAGCTGGCGAACTTTTATGCCAACCAAAAATTGGGCGAATGCAATCGTATGCGAACCCAGATCACCCAACGCGCCCGTACCCGCCAAGGCCCGATCCAACCGCCAGCTAAATGGGACATCTGGGTTGGCTAGAAAATCCTGGTCGAAGGTCCCTCGGAAGAGGGTAATGTCGCCTAGCTCCCCAGATTCAATTAGTTGCCTGGCGAATGCCTGGGCGGGGTTTTTAAGGTAATTAAATCCTACGATACTTATGACTCCCGATTTTTCCACTGCCTCGACAATACGCGCCGCATCGGCTGAAGTGGTTGCCAGGGGTTTTTCACAGTAGAGGTGCTTGCCAGCATTGGCTGCAGCGATCGACATTTCGGCGTGCAGATGATTAGGAGTTGTTATGTCTACAACATCGACGCGAGGGTCTTCGATGATCTCATGCCAGTTTGTCGTCCAACGAGCAAAGCCAAACTCTCCAGCCCACTTTTGCAAAGCGTTCGCATCTACATCTGCGACGATTTCGAGAACAGGTCTGCCTGGTTCATTTCCAAACAGCAGTGGGACATTTCTAAATGCTGTGGCGTGAGCTTTCCCCATGCTCCCAGTGCCGATGAGTCCAATGTGTATGTCTTTCACGATGATGCTCCTAAGTATATATGCGCTGGACGTTCGATCTGTTAGTCAGTCAGCTTCCACGACTGGCTCGCTCTCCAAGCTTTATAAGCAACTTAGCAGGGATTGGCTCTTGTTATGTTACAGGCAATGTCAAACGTTTGCCGTCCCAATCCTGCTTCATCCAGGCA
>DAINRK010000459.1:2446-4094 GCA_036741855.1 Anaerolineales bacterium | reverse complement strand
GGTCGAACAAAATTATGCTGAAGTCCTGCACTTTGTCTGTGGCGAGGAAGTCACAATCAAACCCATGCCAGAAGTTCCCTGGGTGAAGGGCAAATATCATGGGTGAACTATTTATTCAAATCGTCTTCGGTTGGCCCGCAATTATTATTTCCATTCTGCTCTCGATTGCAGGCCTTTGGCTGAAGAAAGCGACTCTTTTGGTGATCGCTGGAATCGTGATTATCCCGTTCACGTTCTTTCTTAGCGGCGGATTTCGCTCACCGGCTGTGGTAATGCCATTGTTTCATTTTGGTTCGGCATACGCGATCTTACGTCAGAACCAACGGCTTGCCTGGGCTTTTATTGCACCACTTGTCATTATCTCCGTAGTGCTTGCCTATGTGGTTTTGACACAATAGAAGTGGAAACGGAGAAGCCATGCCATCATCCACAAATCTAACTCGCTCTCTGGTCGATGTCGCCATGGGACGCAAACCTGCCGATCTGGTCATCCTCAACGGGAATTGGGTATCTGTCCAATCTGGCGAAATAATCCCCGCCTCTGATATCGCCATCAAAAATGGACATATCGCTTACGTGGGCGAAGACGCAAGTCACACCATTGGCAAAAAGACCGAGGTCATTGATGCAATGGGGCGTTATCTAGTGCCCGGTTTGCTCGATGGACACATGCATGTTGAATCAGGGATGGTGACCGTTACTGAGTTTGTTCGCGCAGTGGCTGTACGCGGGACGACTGGCATGTTCATTGATCCGCATGAGATCGCAAATGTATTCGGTCTTAAGGGCGTGAAACTCATGGTGGATGAAGCGCAGAAGCAGCCCATCCATGTTTGGGTGGAGATGCCATCTTGTGTTCCCTCTGCTCCCGGGCTGGAGACTCCCGGCGCGTCGATTGGACCCAAAGAAGTAGCAAAAGCGATGAAGTGGAAAGGCATCATCGGACTCGGTGAAATGATGAACTTTCCCGGTGTGCTCATGGGTAATCAGAACATGCTGGACGAAATGTCCGTGACTCACGCGCACAACAAAACCATTGGCGGCCACTATGCATCACCTGACCTTGGGATCCCGTTCCATGGATATGTCGCAGGCGGCGCGGAAGATGACCATGAAGGGACTCGCCTCGAAGATGCCGTGAAACGTGTGCGACAGGGAATGAAGGCAATGCTGCGCTATGGCTCTGCATGGTTCGACGTTGCTTCACAGATCGGTGCGATCACACAGCATGGATTGGATCCGCGCCACTTCATCCTCGTCACTGATGATTCGCACGCGCACACGCTTGCACATGACGGACACATGGATAGGGTTCTACGTCACACGATTGAGCAAGGCGTGAACCCCATTACTGCTATCCAAATGATGACGATCAACACTGCCGAACATTTTGGGGTCAGCAAAGAAATGGGCATGATCGCCCCCGGTCGTTGGGCGGATGTGGTGCTTGTGAAGGACTTGATGGATTTCAAAGCCGATATGGTCATCGCCAAGGGAGTAGTAATTGCTGAGAGTGGCAAGTGGAAAATTGATTTGCCGAAATTCACGTATCCTTCTTGGGTAACAAAATCTGTTCACTTGAAAAGAAAATTGAATGCAGGTGATTTCAAATTACAAGCTCCCTCTCCCAGCGGGAGAGGGCGGGGGG
>DAINRK010000459.1:0-2436 GCA_036741855.1 Anaerolineales bacterium | reverse complement strand
CCTTCGCGAAGCATCCCTTTGGGACTCCCAGTGGGCGGGGGGTGAGGGAGAATTTGAAAGCAAACGTCATCGGTGTTATCGAGAATCAGGCACCGACCCGCCATTTGACCTTCGACGTTAGGCCAAAGAATGGCGAAATCAAAGTGGATATCAAACGCGACCTCGCCAAGATCGCGCTCGTCGAACGTCATAAAGGAACTGGCGGCATCACCATGGGACTCGTCAGCGGGTTCGGATTTACAGCGAAGTGTGCAATTGCATCAACTGTCGCGCATGACTCGCATCACATGATCATCGTCGGCACGGATGAGGAATCCATGGCGGTGGCAGGCAACAGTCTCGCGCGCAGCGGAGGAGGGCAGGTTGTAGTCAAAAATGGTGAAATCATAGGTCAGGTCGAGTTGAAGATCGCCGGCTTGATGTCCGATGAAAAAGCGGACGTGGTCGCGAAGAAAGCAGAAACGATCCTGAAGGGGTTTCGATCATGTGGATGTCAGTTGAACAATCCGAACATGCAATTGTCACTGCTGGCGCTTGTGGTAATTCCCGAGCTGCGCATCTCAGATAAAGGGCTTGTCGATGTGACCAAATTCAACTTTATTCAAGTATTGGAGGGATGATGGCTAACTTTCCTTTTCAACGTTTGCAGGCGGATCTTGCCGCATTAATCGCGAGCACTGCGCCCGGTCAACGCCTGACGTCGGAGCCCGAGCTTGCAAAACAGCTGGGCGTGTCGCGTGCTACCTTGCGCGAGGCAATGCGCACGTTCGAAACACAGGGCTTGATCCGACGGCGTCAGGGCTCAGGCACCTATGTCGTGGGAAAGATTCCTGTGATAGATGCCGGCCTCGAAGTTCTCGAGAGTCTCGATACAATGGCACGCCGTATGAATCTTGAGATCAAGATCAGCGATCTGAACGTCGAGCAGACGAGTGCCGATGGAGATACTGCGACAGGTCTGGGCGTTGCTGAGGGAACCCGCCTTACGCGCATTCGACGCGTGATGCGCGCCGATGGACGCCCTGCCGCCTATTTGATCGATACTTTGCCTGAAGCGATCCTTCCTTCTGAAGATTTGCCAGGGAATTTTCACGGGTCCGTGCTCGACTTTTTGATTGCACGCGGCGATAAATTCGGATTCTCACGCGCCGCGATCAGCGCAACAAACGCTCCCGCCGATGTAGCGAAGCCTCTTGAGATCCAACGCGATGATGTGTTACTTCAATTTGCCTCACAGTTGTATGACACGAACGGCAAAGTAGTGGATTATTCGGTGAGCTATTTCATACCCGGCTACTTCCACTTCCATGTGAATCGCCGGGTCGGGAGTTCTTAAACACTAGGGACATAAAGGTCACTAAGTTTGGATCACCAGCGAAACATGAACACTTATTTAGATTTTCCTTGGTGCTCATTGTGTCCTTCGTGTTTAAAAATCAGGAGTTTGTATGACAGATAAATTAGGTGATATACAAAAACGTGCTAATGCCTCCCGCGAGGAAATGATTCAATTCATGCTGGAGATTTGCGAGATTCCAAGTATGAATTCGAAGATCGGTCCGGTAGGTGAGCGCGTACAAGCTGAAATGAAAAAGTTGGGTTTTGATGAAGTCCGTTTCGACAAGATGGGCAATACGATTGGGCGTATTGGAAACGGCGACCGGGTCATCGTCTACGATTCACATATCGATACGGTCGGTGTAGGTGATCGTTCCGAATGGAATTGGGATCCGTTCAAAGGCAAGATCGAGGATGGGGTACTTTATGCACGCGGTGCCTGTGATGAGAAAGGCTCCACTCCTGGAATGGTCTATGGACTTGCCATGGCGCGCGATCTGGGTCTGCTCGATGGCTGGACTGCGTATTACTTCGGCAACATGGAAGAGTGGTGTGACGGTATCGCACCCAATACATTTGTTGAAGTTGACCCAATGGTCAAGCCAGATTTTGTAGTCATTGGTGAGCCTACGAAGATGCTTGTATATCGCGGCCACAAGGGACGCCTTGAGATGAAGGTGACATCCAAAGGTAAGTCAGCGCATGCCGCATCGAATCATCTTGGAGATAATGCGATCTATAAACTACTTCCCGTTATTGCCGGCGTCCGCGACCTGGAACCGCAGCTGGGTGATCACGAATTCCTGGGTCATGGCAAGATCACCGTCAGTGACATGCTCGTTCAAACACCATCCATCAATGCTGTACCGGATGAGGCAGTCATTCTTATCGATCGCCGCATGACGTTTGGGGAAACAAAGGAACAGGTCCGGGCACAGGTCGAAGCTCTTATACCAGATGAGTATAAAGACACTGTCAAGCTCGAAGAACTCTTTTACAATGAGCCTTCTTATACTGGTTTTGTTTTCCCTGTGGATAAGTACTTCCCAGCCTGGGCATTGGAGGAAGACCATCCGCTCGTTCAGGCGGGACAGTTGG
>DAINRK010000458.1:0-4099 GCA_036741855.1 Anaerolineales bacterium | reverse complement strand
CGCCGGTCATAAACAGCAAATGGAGACAGCTGTTGAATTGATGGAAACGTTTGACGGAGTTTTGCGTGGCCTACTGGATGAGATGAACTCCGACGAATTGCTCGTGTTGATCACATCCGATCACGGAAACATGGAGGATCTATCCACACGTAAGCATACTAGTGCGAACGTGCCTGCAATCGTAATCGGAAACAAAATTGCACGAGAAGAATTCACACGCGAGATGACAGACCTGACAGATATCGCACCGGCCATATGGCGGGCCGTCATGGGAGAATAAAGGCGGAGGCTGAGCCGGGTCTCCGCCTTTTGTTTTAAATCGGAGTAGTGATTACGCGCGGATTTCCTGACGTTGAAAGAGTGTATAACAAATCGCAAAGATCAGAATCGTAGCAGCGATCAAGCCTGTCAGTTGTGGCCAGATTACCAAGACGCTCTGTCCAAGCGGCAGCGGAGCTTTAATAGCGCGGTCAAGTTGCACTGGCAGGACGAAACCGAGGAATCGCTCCGTTGGTTGGAGCAAGATTGTAGTGATATCCGCATATAACGTGATCGGTGAAATACGTGAGAGCAGCTGTTGTGTCTGACTTGCCGTCACCAAATCCTCAACTTTTGTGATCTGTTGGGGAACAAATACCGGCAGCAGCAATCCAACAACGATATTCCAGAAGAAGATAAAGAACGCCCAGACCGCAATGGAAGCCAGCGCGGCGGTTGCCGAGGAGCGGAAAACCGTTGAGAACGCCATCGCAAGTGCCATCCAGATTCCGCCGTAGAAAACGGTTGCCAGCAGGAACCATAATGCGCGGCCGGTTTCCTCCACAGTGGGCGGGACACCCAGTTTGAATATGCCGATGCCAAAGATCAGCAACCAGATGGCTGAGAAGACCAATGTCAGCGTTAGCAGGCCGCCAAGGAATTTGCCCAATAAAAGCGCATCACGATACACCGGTTGAGCCAGGACGCGCGAAAGAGTGCGGCGGTTGAATTCGCCGTTGACTGAATCGAAGCTTAGCGGAATCGCAATGATGGGCACCAGGATCGCCAGGAAAAAGACAAATGGGGGCAGAGGTTCCTGTGCGGTTGTGAACAGTTTCAGGTATACAAACTCGTTATCTGTCGTAGTATTGATGTTCTTGAGCGCAGTAAAGATCGTTCCCACAGCTGTCAATAGGATGAGCAGTTCCAGAATGAGAACACGCGCGCCTGTAAGATGATCCGCCATCTCCTTCGTCAGCACTGCGGTCAGGCCAGTCCATGGCGAACCTTCGCGGTCCTCGCGATTTTTCATCCGGTCAATTGAGTGACTCATGACTCACCTCTTCGAAGTAACGCGTGTAGATATCATCGAGACTCTGTGATTCGACATTCAGGCGTTTCAACCTGCCCCCGGCTTTGATCACGGCGTCTGCAGCATCCGCGCGGATGTCATTTTGCGCTTCGATTTCAAACGTCCCGTTATCAAGATTTACCTTATTGACATCGCGCAAGTTTTGCAGGGCCTGCCTCAATTTCGAAGCGGACCCATCGGCCTGAATCTGGACTCGGAAAGCACCGCCCAACACTTTGCGTGCCAATTCCGGTACGGTTCCCTGCAGCACCATGCGCCCTTTGCTGAACAATCCGACTCGATCACAGACCACTTGCACCTGATGCAAAAGATGGGAGGACAACAGAATCGTCGTTCCCTCTTCCTTCAAGCTGCGAATCAGACCCAGGAATTCGTGAGCCAGTTCAGGATCCAGTCCCTGAGTCGGTTCATCCATGATGATAAGTTGGGGATTCTTGATCAACACATCTGCCAATCCGAGTCGTTGGCGCATCCCACGCGAAAAGGTACCTACCCGCTTATCAATGACTTGTGTCAGGTGGACGCGTTCAATGGCATTCTCAACCCGCTTCTTGATTACATCTCTGGGAAAACCATTGAGTTTGGCAATATAGATCAGATTCTCGCGCGCGGTAAGTTCATCGTAAAAGCCGACTTGATCAGGCATATAGCCCACGCGCGCTTTTACACTTAATGGTTGACGGGCAGGATCAAATCCCAAAACACGCACCTGGCCTTTAGTGGGCTCGGTTAATCCCAGCAACATCAGGATTGTTGTGGTTTTGCCAGCGCCATTCGGACCTAACAGACCGAAGACTTCACCTCTCCTCATCATGAGGTTTAGATTGTCTACGGCAACAAAGCCTCCATAATGCTTCGTAAGGCCCTTGGTTTCGAGTACAAGGTTATTCATCCCTGTCTCCTGTCGCTGATTAGCGACGACCAAAGCGCGTAACAGCCAATCCGACGATGGCAACTGCAACAGCGATTAACCCAATCCCCACAATGCCCCACAGCGTGGAAGTCTCGACAGTGATACGAAAGTCGGCATTTTTCTCTGCACTGTCGTTTGGTTGCGCATGAAATGTAACAACGTAATCGCCTGAGATGGCGTTATCGGCCGGTTTCACATCGGCTGTCACATCGATCTCATTGTTGGCCGGGACTTCGACTATGGTATCGGGGTTAAGAGTAACCGTCCAACCTGCGGGTGCGGAGGCTGTCAATTTCACTCCTGCAGCGGGCGAATTCCCTGTGTTACGCAAAACCAATTTAATAGGGTTGGTTCGATTAAGATATACGGTCCCCGAGAGACGATCATCCGGAGTGGTGAGGGTCAAATCCGGCTGGCCGACAACTTCTGCCGTCAACTGAATATTCGCCGAGGCGGTATCGGCCTGCGCCGTTACAGTAAGCGGATAGCTTCCAACTTCAAGTGAGGTTAATGGCTCTGCCGAAACGTCGATTCGTTGCGAACTACCGGCTTTAATATCCGTTGGGAGGTTGGTAATATCCTTGCCGGAAGACTTGAATGTAACCGCAAGTTCCTTGGGTGCATCGGCGAGGAGACTCACTGAAAGATCGTCATCACCTTCGTTCTTCAGATTCACGCTGAAAGTGAAAGCGGCGCTCGATCCACCTCGAATAGTGGGAAAGTCTGTCTCGAAGGTCAACCGCGCCGGGGCCTTATCCTTGACGATAAACTCCAGCGGGAATTCAGAAGTTTCAACGCCGTCCTTTGCAATTACCTTGAAATCATACGTCGCTGCCTTGACGGTATCAGGCGGCGTGACGCGCAGTTCCACTGTGGATGGTGTTCCTGCAGCAACATAAACTGAACGAATGACGCGGCCTCCTCCACGGAACTCAGCAGTCCAATCTTTCGGAAGGCTTGCCAGGTCGAGATTCACCAATTGTGACGAAGCGGAATGAATATCCATATTCAGCGCAACCGTTTCCCCAATCCCCACAACCATGCTGGGAAATGCAGTACTAATTGTCAGGTTGGTTGGCGAAGAACCGGTCTGCGCAAAAGCCGGGGAACTTATCCCAAATATCAACCCGGCCAAAAGAATAGCAAACAGAGACAACCTAAAGTATTTCATATCGTTCTCTCCTCGCGAATTAGAATGTTGGAATATTGTTTCGGCGTTTAATATTCCAACAACAATTAATATGACGGTCGGATAAGAACATCGTGAGTTTTAATTTAGTCCATGATTAGACCTTGGGATCTTGCGCGCTAACAATCACCCCACAAACCGCATGAACACCTGATTGCCAAGCAGGCGGCCGCGGGCCGATAATCTGATTGAATCGTTAGCCTGTTCGAGCAGACCAAAGCGGATCAGTTCTTCCATCTCAGCCGTATAGACATCCGTTAATCCGCTTCCAAATCTGGATTGGAAATCTGCATCTGATACGCCAGCCTTCACCAAACGGAGATTGTTCAACATGTAATCAGACATATCATCTTTTTGTGTTTGTTTTCTATGGTTGACAGTGGATGGCGAGAGGGGAAATGGATAGTTGTAGATGGGAGATTCCAGATTGGTAAGACGCTCATTGTAAGTTTTGATTCGTAACACGTTGGAATAACGATAGCCATTGGCATACCCGTGCGCGCCTGCGCCAAAGGCAAGATAGGGAAGCCCGCGCCAATACTGGAGGTTGTGTCTGCAAGCAAATGAAGGATAGGTATCAGCGTCTCGTCTACGCGCCACACCGCTCGGCACGAGGTTTTTTGCCCAGTTTGATATTTCATATTGA
>DAINRK010000457.1:3348-4111 GCA_036741855.1 Anaerolineales bacterium | reverse complement strand
AAGATCCCATCGCCGGAGTTCACTTCACCCGAACGCTTCGCGACTCAGGTGAACCTGCTCCTGCCAAAAAGGCCTGTTACTGCTCCGAGAGGCAGACTCGTTGAAATTGGCTGGTGGATGATCCCGGTTGGACTGTTGGCCGCATGGGCATTCGTCAGTACTGCCTCCATCGTCAGCGATATGATTTCCGCGGCGAACAATTTTGGATTGGTGGACAGTGCAAATACTTTATTGATCTCAGGAGCCTCTGATACAGGCAATTGGACATCTACTCTGGGACAGTTTGGTTTGCTGCAGGGCAACAGTCTGCAATGGTTCGAGTTAACTGAGAGTTACTCAAGAAACGTATTACCGCAATTCGTCTGGCAGGTTTCGATTGCACTGTTGTACCTGACATGGATTGCGGTCTGGTGGGCGCGCCAAACGCGTCAAGTGTATGGACAGCTTCTCGAAAGCTGAGGCCGACCTACATCAAGAAAGAAGCGATAGAGAAAGTCTGTAAACAAGGAGAATAAAATGACAATTGATCCCATCAAAATCATAAAACGTGCCTGGTACATCCTGTGGAATTATCGGGCGTTATGGGTCTTTGGTTTGGTATTGGCGCTGGTTGCAGGTAGTTCCGTTGGTCAAGGATCGAACAACAGCTACCAATATCAGCAAGGTCCCCAAGGAAACCCCGACGTATCCCCGCAAAGCGTGCAGGAAGCGTTCAGAGAATTCCAGCGCGAGATAAATAAGCTCTTCGAGCAGGGCATCCCGG
>DAINRK010000457.1:0-3338 GCA_036741855.1 Anaerolineales bacterium | reverse complement strand
TAATGTCTCAGGCAAGGACCTGACCACGTTTCTTTGGATCGTCGGCGCTTTCGTCCTGGTGATGCTGGTTTTGGGAATCGTTGTGGCGATTGCACGATATGTTTCTGAAACCGCCGTCATCCGCATGGTGGATGAATACGAAAGTACCAGCAACAAGATGACTGTTCGTCAGGGGGTGCGTATCGGTTGGTCGAACACCGCGTGGCGATTATTCCTGATCAATCTTATTGTGAATCTGCCTGCGATCGCTTTGGCGCTTGTATTGCTCGTTGCAGGCGTAGGTGTTTTCTTCGCAGTGGTCAACGGCAATGCGGACTTCGCTGCATTCAGCGTGGTGTCCACGATTGTGCTTGCGTTCCTTACCATATTCGTGGTTGTGATCCTGACCATCTTGCTACATCTGCTACGCAACTTCTTCTGGAGAATTTGCGTGCTGGAGAATGCAAGCGTAAGTGAATCACTTCGACGCGGGTCTGCGATGGTACTCGAGAACTGGAAGAACATTGGCTTGATGTGGCTTGTGATGATCGGCTTGGGAATCGTTTGGGCTGTTGCATCGGTCATCCTGTTCATCATCACTATCCCTGTCGTAATCGTGACAGTGATCCTCGCTGTACTGGTGGTCGTACTCCCGTTCCTGCTTCTGGTTGGCGCCTTCAGCCTCTTCCTTGGCGGCGCGCTCCCGTGGATTGCTGGTGGGCTCTTCGTTGCGCCTTTGTTCTTCACTATAGCCTTTTCACCCTGGCTTTTGCTGGGCAGTTGGCAGGCAGTATACACTTCAACCGTTTGGACGTTGACCTATCGTGAGATCAAAGCCCTGCCAGCGCTCACAGCGCCTGTGCCCACAACTCCACCGCCGGTTGAACCCGCACCCGCAGCAAGTTAGTTGGGCTACAATAATGAAATCCCTTTCCAAAAAACTGGAAGGGGATTTCATTTTGGTTCAAAGATAGAAATGCTTTCGATGTGATACGTTTGCGGAAACAAATCAAACGGTGATACATCTTTCAGTTGGTATCCTCCATAGATAAGCCGAGCGGCATCGCGAGCTAAAGTGGATGGGTCACATGAGACGTAGGCAATCATCTGTGGATTTAATTTTATGATTGCATCTATGACCTGTTTATCGAGTCCGACACGTGGTGGGTCAACGAGAATGACATCCGGTTTCACTTTGAGGTGTGGAATCACTTCTTCAGCCAATCCCTCATAAAGCTCTACGTTATCGAATTCATCAAGGTTGAACGCAAAATCTTCACATGCTGTTGGTGATGATTCGACTCCGATTACGGTTTTGCATTTGGGCGCAAAGAACGCGCTGAATAACCCGACCCCACAATAAATATCAAGAAGTGTAGAGGATTGGGTAATGGGTACAGTAGCAATCAAGTGGCTGACCATCTGCTCTGCCATCGTGGTATTCACCTGAAAGAACGACGCGGCAGAGACTTTGAAGTCGCGGTCAAGCACGCGCATAAGAACATCGTCATTTCCTGCAATGACAACTGCATTCTCCTCATATAAATGAGCGACGGAAATGCCCGCTTCAATTTCAAGTTCAGGTGGCTCAGGTGAATCTGATTCAAGTACAAGTATCAAATCATCGTCTTTGCCTGCACGAATCGAAACACGTTCGATGTTCGAATCAGGTTCGAATTCAAGTTGGGGCCAAAGCTGGTTGATATGCAATTCAGGGAGATGACATTCGGTGATTGGCAGAACTTTTTCGGACAGATATATCTTATCGGCTGAACGAAAATACCCAAGCCTCCCCTGTTCAGTTAAATGAAATTGTACATGATTGCGATAATTCCACGGGTTGGGACTGGCAATCATCGGTTTAACAGGTGGATTCTCAATTTTTCCTATCCGCTTTAACTGGTCAATCATAATTTCAGTTTTAGCAATCAGTTGTTTTTCGTAAGGAAGGTTTTGATAATGACAACCGCCACATTCCCCGAAATGATGGCATTTTGCGATGATACGTTCTTTGGATGGTTCAAGAATTTCAATGATCTCCCCACGAGCAAAATTCTTCTTTTCTTCCCTCAACCTTACCTTTACTTTTTCCCCTGGCAACCCAAATGGGACAAAAACGGCGCGTCCATCGTTGAGGCGTCCCATGGCATCACCGCCATATGTGAGAGTGATAAGAACCAACTCGTGAGTTACTAAGTTTTCTGTCATTATTGCATTGGTATATAAAAGTAATTCGTAATTGGTAATTTGTATTTCACCAATTACGAATTACAAAGTGATTTACTGATTCCGACTCATGCCTTTTGCAAATATTCTTCCATCGTCTCGAGCAATATCTCTATATCGTCCATCTGGGTTTCGCCCATATGTGCGATGCGGAAGGTCTTATCTTTTAGCTTTCCATAACCATTCGCGATCCGCATCTCGCGTTGCTTGAGGAAAGTATTTAGTTCGGAGATGCTGATACGGCGATCGTTTTTGATTGTGGTAACTGTCTGCGAGCGATATCCCTCAGGCGCATACATCGAGAGATCATGTGCATCCGCCCATTCCTGCACGCGCTTTGCCATCGCAGAATGACGTGCAAAGCGGTTATCCAATCCTTCAGCGAGGATGCGGTCGAGTTGGAATTCTAGGGCATAAATGAGGGACATCGCAGGTGTTGCGGGCGAAGAGTCTTTGTTGCGATGCTTTTCCATACGAATAAGGTCAAAGTACCAGCCACGGTTTTCAACAGTTTCAGCTTTCTTCATGGCCCGGTCTGAGACTGCACCCAATGCAAGCCCAGGAGGAAGGGCAAGGCATTTCTGCGATGAGGTCAGTAACATGTCGATACCGCAGGCGTCCATTTCGATTTTCGCGCCACCGAGCGAGGATACCGCGTCCACCAAGATAAGTGTATTTGGTGCTATTGCGTGGACAGCTTGTGCGATTTCCTTCACAGGATTTTGCAGCCCTGTTGATGTCTCATTGTGAACGATTGTCAGGGCTTCGTATCCGCCTTGTTTAACCGTATCAGCTACCTGGTCAGGTGAGGCCGGCGTGTCCCATTCAAAGGCAAGTTCATCGGCCTCTTTTCCATTGTATACGGCAACTTCGTACCAGCGATCAGCAAATGCACCGTTGACCACACAAAGAACACGTTTATGCACGAAGTTGCGAATCGCGGCTTCCTGCAAGCCTGTTCCAGAGGAGGCAGTGAGGAATACACGATGCTTTGTATAAAAGAGTTGCTGTGACTTTTCAGAGGTACGGCGAAAGATCGCTTCAAATTCCTTACTTCGGTGAGGAAGCATGGGCGCAGCTTGCGCCTGTAATACTTCGTCGGCGACATCAACGGGACCAGGGACAAACATGCG
>DAINRK010000456.1:0-4121 GCA_036741855.1 Anaerolineales bacterium | reverse complement strand
CCGAGTTGGTACTCCAGGACAACGGATTAAGCGGCACTCTGCCCCCTGAGCTCGAGGACCTGACACACTTGCGGATCCTACGCATGTTTAACAACCAGTTGAGCGGAAGCATTTCTCCCAGGTTGGGGCGTCTTTCGAGCCTGATGGAACTGGACCTGGCGCGCAACCGGCTCAGTGGGGAGATCCCGGCAGAACTGAGCCACCTTACGAACCTGACATGGCTGAACCTTTCTGGCAACGAGCTGAGCGAGGCGATCCCCGCCAAGCTCAGAAATCTGGAACAACTGCACTATCTGTACCTGTCCTCCAACCTGTTAAGTGGGTCGATTCCCGGCGAGCTGGGTAAGCTAAAAAACCTGAGCACCCTGGATGTTTCCCATAATCAGCTGAGTGGATCGATCCCAGCAGAATTGGTAAACCTTGCCAACACCTACTGGCTGGACCTTTCTTATAACCAGTTGAGCGGTGCGGTCCCGGACGAATGGGTGACGGAATCGATCGATGAGCTCCCAAGGAAGGACAGCGCCGCCGCTCCCCGCTTGTGGGGCAACCAGCTGAAGGGCACGATCCCCGCCTCCAACGGTCCATCTACCGAGGCGCTTTTTGAAGGGATCCATTTCATCTATCCCTCCTCGGTGATAGAGAGCGTCTGGCCCGAGATCGTGCCAGGTGAAGCTCCAACAACTGGCGAGGGCTGGTGGGATAGCGACCCTGCACACTACTCCCTGTCCTTTGCCAGCACGTCCGGGCCCGCAGCGTTCCAGCGCTACTGGGGCACCTGGCTCATGCTGCCGCCTCAAATCAAGATCTATCCGGTCGCTGGCATCGAAGCGAATGAGTTCACTCGAGAACGAGTTAAAGGGTTGCGTAAGCTGCTGGAATCAAAGCCCGATTCACCTGCGGACGAAATCCCTTTGCTGCCTCTGATCAACGCCGCCCAGGTATTTCGTGCCCAGGTGCGCTACCTGGATTTCCAAAATGGCCGCGGTGTACGCTTCATCACACAATACCGCCAGGACCCTGCCCCGGTGACGGATGAGGAGATCTTTTATACCTTTCAGGGGCTAACGGATGATGGCGCCCATTATGTGGTTGCTTCCTTTCCAATCTCCACGGCCATCCTTCCGGATAGCATACAGTTTGAGTCGCAAGCGTTCCGGGATTTCGAGAAGATGAATTTCGCAGAGTACCTGAAGGAACAAGTCCGCCTGCTGGACGCGCTGCCTTCCGGGCAGTTTGAGCCGGACCTGGCGATTTTGGGCCAGATCGTTGCATCTCTGGAGATTCGACCCCAATAGAGTAGCACAAAAAGGCAGGCATAGTAGTCAAAGCTGTAACTTATTCAAGAGAAAATTGCTTGCATTGAATGAGTTATTGACTACAATTGAGTTGTAGGAAAGAATGCATGACTGATAAATTCACTCCACTTCAACATTATTTGCGAGGGCTCCATGAAAGCACGGAAGAAGTCACATTGACCTTTGAGATCATCGAGGGGATATTGAAAGATTCCTTGCCAGCGACAGCATATCAGGATGGCAAATGGTGGGGAAATCAAAAACAGGGCACACAGGTGGAAGTGATCGCCTGGATGGATGCAGGCTGGATGGTCGAAATTGTCGATCTGAATGAGAAGTGGGTCCGTTTTGTACGACAGTAAGCGTAAACACTAACTGAGCAGACAGTAGACAATAAGCCGGCGGTAGGAACGAAGGAAGAAGGAGAGGTCGCGTCGGTGATATAATGCATTTACTTCCCAGATCGACAGGTTCAGAGTGCCAGTCCTTTTGTCAGACTGGCGCTTCTTCTTTTTCCCACAAGTTGTCATCGGAGGCACATATGAACTTTCACAATGGTGATTCGGTCATGCACTGGACGCACGGCCTTGGTAAGGTCGTTCGGTTGGAAGAGAGAATGTTAGGGGGTGAGAAAATCATGTACTATGCAATCCAGATTGGCGATATGACCATCTGGGTCCCGGCAGATGAGATGCTGGAGACGCGCCTCCGGCTGCCAACAAAAGCAGACGAGTTCAAAAAACTGATGGGAATCCTCTCTAGTGCTGGTGAGCCGCTCCCCACTGACCGTTTTGAGCGCAGAAAGTTGCTGCTGGAAAGGCTGAAGGATGGCCGCACTGAATCGCTCTTTCGGGTAATCCGCAGTTTAGCAGCCCATCGCCACCGCCAGCCGTTGAACGACAATGACGAAGCACTTCTGAAACGGACGCGCAAGATGCTGCTTGGCGAGTGGAGCTTTACCATGTCGATACCCCTGGTGGAGGCGGAACATGAACTCCAACACCTGCTCGCATCCCATTCTTCACAAGTACAAGAGCCTTAAGGAACTCGTACCTGGCAGACCATAAATTTGACGAGAGTTAGTAGCTTGAGCGACCCCTCTGTTCGTGCTGACAGTATCGGCGGCCCTTAAAAATCAGTCACAGGCTATTCGCCTGTGACTGAATCATCATTCCCTGTTAGTATTAGCTTTTTTAACTATTAATGTTGTGAAACTCGCATGCAGGCTACATCGTATTGTGAGACGGAGTGGGGATTGTTAGAATTCTGCGGTTGCTCTCCTGCGTACACTGTGCCTGCATGGCCATCCTCATTAAAAGCAGAACCAGGAGCAGTCGCGGAATGGCCGGGACTCTGGGCGAAATCCTCGCATTCAACACCTGGCTGACCCGCAAACGCTACGCTTAGCGGCATGAAAATCATCAGGGCTACCAGGAGCAACGCGAGACTCGCCTTCGCGAAATGACGATTGAATTTGAACATTTTGATCTCCTTTCAGATCGTTTCAATTTTTATTAGGATGAAACAGCCTGGATTTCCCGCTGAAGGCATGATGAGATCGATGATCGCGGGATATCTCAAAGGCTGATATCCCTCCATTCATAATATACGCCGTTTAGTGGTGGACAGATTGCTTTTGGATTAAGTTATGATTAGCTTTATCTAATAGGAAATTAAATTGGAGAATCATATCTGACAAACCTTTGAGTTTGCAAAGTATACGAATCCCTTTTGTAAAAATTTAGCATCCGTCATTCCCTAGTCCTTGAACCATTTTGTAAGAAGGTCACCCATCTTGCCAAGTGTAAACGGCTTATAGATAAAATCATCCATGCCAGCCTGCAGGCATTGCTCCTGGATGCGCTCCGCACGATTGGCAGTAATGGCAACAATGATCACGTGTGTGCCTGTTATGGCTTCATGCTGCCGTATGAGTTGTGTGGCAGTGAACCCATCCATGACCGGCATCTGTAAATCCATCAGGATCATGGAAAACTCATCGGGGTTTGCCTGGACCAGTTCAAACGCATCTCTGCCGTTCGTGACGTGCCGTGAAGCAAGGCCGAACTGATAAAGTTGAAGAGAGAACAGCTCACTATTGGCGGTGATATCCTCGACGATCAAGACTGGCTTTTTATCTGCATAATTCTGGTTCATGATTTCCCTGCTCCACACCTGCTTCAAGATGAAGATAAAAAATTGGATTAGGCATCCTATGATCCCGTGATTACGTTAATACTACCTCATTATCAAAAGAATGGGGATCAGCAGAGCCATCAAGCTGATATCGATTCCACTTTTCACCATGATATGAAACTTTTCGTGGCCGGGGAGGTTCAGTCTATTAAACAATAAAACAATTCGATTGACATGGGGGTCTGATTTGGTATGATAGGCCTAGACCGTTTCAAATGGATTTCACGTGGGGAAATTCAAGAGCAGGATCGGAGGTTACATGGAACCTCAGAAAAACGAGCAAAGTCAATCCGGGCTCACCAGACTGATCACGGCACTATTGATGCTTGCCTGCTTCAGCCTCCTGATGAGCTGCGGTGGCTCCCCACCTACAAAAACACCCGGCGCTAGCGCTATACCCGTGACAACAGAACCATCCACAAAAGAACCACTTGCTACCGAACCGCCCAGCGCGACAGAATCTCCGAGTGTATCGCCAACGCATACAAAAATGTTCATAGATATCACGTCAGCCGTGAAGTCGCCCAGCCCCACTGGTACGGAGGCTGTAGTCACTACTCAACCCGCCGGACCGCCAACGCTGTCACCTCAGGAACAGTTGGAACAGGTGGAAGCCGAGCTTAGGAA
>DAINRK010000455.1:0-4128 GCA_036741855.1 Anaerolineales bacterium | reverse complement strand
CAAAAAACGGATGCGGCGATAAAAGAATCCATTTATCACGCCTTCTGGCAAGATGATGTCCTACGAGCAATGGAGTATTCCGAAATTGATCTCCACGTAAAAAATGGAGTTGTTTACCTGGACGGCCACATCGTGAGTACCATCAGCCAGAGCCGGATTGAAAACGCCATGCGTGCCATTCCCGGCATTCTGGGAATTCAAAATGATCTAGTTCTGGACGACAGGCTCACCCATGAAGTTGCCACAGCGTTAGGGGATTTAGAACGTATCTATGCTTGCAAGTTTTTTACCGGTGCCTCGCACGGGGTGGTGTCTCTAAACGGTAATGTGAGTCATGAAAGTGTGAAATTGTTGGCGGAGAAGTCTGTGGCCAGTAATCCAAACGTCCGCGCTGTGATCAATCATATACGCGTCTCAGGGACCGAGTTGGAGGTACAGGACGAACGATTCCTGCAACCCACGATCGGAGAAATCATTTATTTTCTTGATGGGATCTCCGGAGTTGTAAAGCAGGTAATTATTAATCCAAACAATCGGCGCGTAATTGCGATGACCATCCAGGGAAAATTTACTGATCGGCAGTACGAGCTTAATTCACAGACTGATGGCAAAGCGGGGTCCACGGAGCATCTTGTCGTCGTGCCAATGATCGAAGTTCGTCATTTGACCAAGGCCTCAGGATTTTTGTATATCAACAGCAATGAAAGAAGTCGGTATATGGAATTCAACCCCGCTCGCTTTTTTACACCAAAAAATGGTTGGAAGGCCCCTTATCCATATTGTCCTGATGAAATACTGTTCCCTGTGGAAAAACGGGAGGTTGAGTATCAAATTTTGGAACAGCTTCCCCGGTCTCCATTTGTCGTTATGTGGGATGAACAGCCACTCAGGGAAGAACTCCTGACCAATGATAGTCTTGGCGGATAGCAATGAAAAACAAATCGCTAAAACTCAGATCGTCTTATTTTTTCAGGCAACGAAAACGAATCTATGGTAAGGACTCATCAGAGAACCTGCCTGAATTGGTAAAGACCGAATCCGAGAGAACCGAAAGCGTAATTCAAGACATCCTACGCTGGGCGGATGACGGAGGACAGATTTTGCAGCCGAACAGCCAGGGTAAACCTGGCTACAGCTCGGGAACGGGCAAAGGTATGATGAATGAAGGAAGCTGAAGAGGAAATTTTCTAAAAAAATGACTCAAACCTCATGCATCTCAGACTCTCACGAGCAGTACGATAACGATGGCAGTTAATCCAGTTTCTCAACCGTACAATTGGACCTTTCGTCGCGTCGTATGGGCGACTCTGGTGCTCATTTCTGTCATCCTTAGCTTCTGGTTTCTCTATCGGTTTAACCAGGTCGTTTTCATCTTATTTATCGCCATCGTGATAGGCACAGTGATTAGACCAGCCGTAGCCTGGTTGCATCAGCGCGGGCTGCCTCGGATAGCGGGGGTTATTCTTGTCTACCTCCTGCTGCTCATCCTGCTCACAGGCTTCCTGCTGTTGTTATTTCCGTTGATCGTCGAGCAAAGTACAACGATTGCTGCCGCAATGCCAGGCCACTACCAAAACCTGCGCGATTGGATGGTTAATTATCCCAATCAATTAATTGTGCGATTAAGTGAGTTCCTCCCGGCTACGCTACCAAGCCTGGGGCCACGCACAGCGCAACAAACGGGACAGGAGGTGATGGCTTCAGCAGGGCAGGCGCTGGGTTACGTAACATTGGCGGCCCAGGTTATCTTTATAGTCATAGTGATTCTGGTATTAGCTTTTTACTGGACGCTTGATGGGCCGCGAACCATCCAGTCATTCTTGCTGCTGGTTCCACAAGACCAGCGCGAGAGCATTAGCGAACTTATTTCGGCCATGGAAACCAAGGTTGGTTTCTACATAGCCGGACAAGGCGTGCTTTGCCTGGTCATTAGTATTATGGCACTGATTGCCTACATGCTGATTGGCCTGCCTAATGCCCTTGTGCTTGCGCTTGCGGCGGGCGTGATGGAAGCGGTACCGATGATTGGACCGCTGCTTGGAGCTATGCCAGCAGCGCTGGTTGCTTTATCCATTGCACCCGATAGGCTGATTTGGGTTATTGTCGCTACGCTCGTCATTCAGCAATTGGAAAACAGCCTGCTGGTCCCACGTATCATGAGGAAAGCGGTGGGAGTTAATCCATTTGTCACGTTACTGGCGCTTTTTGCCTTTAGCTCTTTGTTCGGCATTGCCGGCGCGCTCATGGCGATTCCCATGGCGGCCATGATTCAGCTCTTACTCGATCGCTTCATCTTTCATCCAGCCGCGATGGAGCCGGAGGTCTCGGCCGGCCGCGACTATGCCAGCCGGCTGCGCTATGAAGCCCAAGACCTCGCTCAAGACCTGCGCAAGCAAGCGCGACTCAAAAAAAGAGGCTCGGACCTAAGGATTAAGCAGATCGATCATGTGATGGATGAGATTGAAACTATAACAACCGACCTGGATGCTCTTTTGGCCCAGGCTGGCACTTCGGATGCACTATGACGAAGCAACTGGTAGTGTTTGGAACAGCGGTTATGACTACTTTGCTGGCACTAGTGGTGCTGCAGGAGTTTCGAATTGTCGTTTTTTACGTTTTGATTTCGCTCACGCTTGCAGCTACAGTACGTCCATTGGTTAACCGCCTGGTGCAGCCAGGCTTCGTGGCGCGCACGTCCTGGATTCTACTGTACCTGGTTGCCTTAGCTGCTTTCGGCTTCTTACTGCTCCTAACTGCTAAGAATGCGATCCATGAAATTCAACAGTTGGCCCATACTGTGTCGGCGCAGGATGAGTGGAGACTGCCAATTTGGCTTGATGACAGCTCGTTCCAACAGGCGCTAATTGCGCGGCTGCCATCGCCAAGTAAGCTCTTCGAAGCCGTTACCGGCGACCAGGGGCAGTTGGTGCTCCCAGCCATACTCGGCTTCACGGAGGGAATTGGCGGCCTGGTGAGTGGCGCATTTGTCGTTCTGTTCTTGAGTCTCTACTGGAGCATCAATCAAATTCATTTTGAACGCCTTTGGCTCTCGTTACTTCCATCTGAACTGCGCAAGCATGCGCGCGGCATTTGGCGGACAATCGAGCCTGACCTCGGCGCTTATATACGCAGCGAGCTGGTACAAAGCCTCCTGGCGGGATTGCTATTAGGACTTGGTTATTGGCTGCTCGGCTCACCCTACCCAACCCTGCTGGCCCTGATAGGCGCGCTGGCATGGCTGATACCCGTAGTTGGGGCGCCCCTGGCGGTGATTCTGCCACTGTTAATGGGACTACTGACCAGTGTAGAACTTAGCCTGTTTACGGTTCTCTATACGCTCATCGTTTTGATTTCCCTGCAAGTATGGGTAGAGCCACGCCTCTTCAAACGCAAGTGGGATAACCCCATTCTGACCCTGGTCATACTGCTGGCGATGGCAGACGCTTTTGGTCTGCTCGGCATTATTGTGGCACCACCCCTTTCAGCCGTGTGCCAGACTCTGTGGAACATCCTGGTCAGCAACCGTCTGGCTGCAGGGGCCGCAACGCAGGTTTCAGATCTCAACGAACGGCACGCACACTTGTTGGCTGCCATAAGCGAGATGGATGAACTCCCTCCACCACTGGTGATGAGCAGCATGGCGCGGCTGACCGATCTGCTGGAGAAAACTGAACCGATTCTGCAAGCGGCTCTGCCAACCGAACCCTCCGACCTATTCCACCCACCCCAGCCTTTTATCGGCCAAGATGGGTCACCCATACCCACAAAATCCTGAATAAACCAGCCGCTACGAAATACATCAGCAAGATGCCATCGGATGGATGTGGCGCTGTGACGGTCTCCCCCAAGTGGCGGAGACAAACACTCCCCGGCTGATGGATGCGGCTGGGGAGTGTTTGTTGTAATATGAGTTCAGGCCAAATGTATATCCATACATCTAGTTGTCCGTAGGTTTCAAATTTTGCAACTGGCAGTCGTATTAAACCCGCCAGTCATGATCGTCGCATTGAGCAAATAGCTCAATTTAAAGGAGAACCCCCATGAAGAAGTGTAATGAAGTAATGACGAACAATCCTGTTTGTTGCCTGCCAAATGACAGCGTGGCAAAAGCAGCGGGATTGATGAAGA
>DAINRK010000454.1:0-4131 GCA_036741855.1 Anaerolineales bacterium | reverse complement strand
TCCTACAATCTAAACTCCCCAGCCGCATCAACCGGTCGGGGAGTGTTTGTCTCCGCCACTTGGGGGAGTTTCAAAGAGGGATTAGCTAATGATTCGGTTTCGCAATGCCAGTGTTACGGCTTCGGTGCGGCTGGCGACTCCTAATTTGGCCAGGATGTTACTGACATGCGATTTGATCGTGGATGAACTTACGGTCAATCTGCCGGCGATCTGCGTATTGTTCAGTCCCTCCACCATCAGGCTCAGAACTTCACGCTCACGCTCCGTCAGGTCAAGGCCGGGTGCTGGTGGCTGATTCGTTTTCTCCACTAGGGCTTGAGCGGCCTCGGGAGAGAGTGTGGCGCGGCCGGCATGGGCAGCGCGGATAGCCTGCACCAGTTCATCTGCGGAGACATCCTTGAGCAGATAGCCGATTGCTCCAGCCTCCAGCGCGTTCTGCACCAGGTCCCCCTCTTTAAACGAGGTCAATGCAATTACCTGCACCTGCGGAAACTGCTGGCGGATGGCGCGGGTTGCGGCTGCCCCGTCCATATCTGGCATGACCATATCCATGAGTATTACATCTGGCAGGACTTCAGCACAGAGTCGGATGGCGGCTTCGCCGCTTTCGGCCTCGCCCGCCAGTTCCAGATCATCGAAGGCCTTTAGGAAGGCCGCCAGTCCCCGGCGCACCATGGTATGGTCATCAACCAGCATCACGCGAATAGGTTGGGAAGAGCTTATGCTCATACGGTCTCCTGTTTCGGGGCTTCTCTCCAGCGTATAACGAGTTCCGTGCCGTGCCCGGGCTGGCTAGTGATGGTCAGTAGCGCGCCCACAGTTTCGGCACGCTCTCGCATCATGCTCAGCCCATAGTGACCCGGCGGCGGCTGATCCGAGCTGTCAAAACCACGACCGTTATCACGGATGTGTAGTTCCAATGAGTCAGGCTCGTGCCTCATATCAATCTCGACCCGACTGGCTTTTGCATGTTTGGCAATGTTGTTCAGTGCTTCCTGAGAAATACGATAGAGCACCACTTGGGCTTCAGCCGGCAGCGTGCCCTCACCTGTCACTTTCACAGCAACCGGGATGTTTGTTCTTCCTGTGAAGGCATTACCTAGTAATCGCAGCAGGTCACCCAGATCAGTATCGGTCAGTGCAGATGGCCGCAATTCGACCAGCAGAGAACGCATTTCTGCCAGTGCACCGCGCGTCAACCGGCGCAGATCCTCAAGTGCACGCCGGGCTTCTCCCGGTTCACGTTCCCACAAACGCGGCAGCACTTCGGCGATCAGACCTGCTGAGAAGAGCGACTGGTTAATGGCATCATGCAGGTTGCGCGCCAAATTCTGGCGTTCCTCCAGAACCGCCAATGTCTGCGCATCTTTATAAAGTTCCGCGTTGACCATGGTGATGGCGGCCTGGTTGGCTACACTGAGAGCCAGGTCGGCGTGATGGGGCGTGAAGTAATTCCTCGTCTCGTGTGCAACACCCACTCCGCCGATAATGCGGCCCTTTACCGCCAGCGGTACCCACATCCAGGAGTGCATCCCTTCGAGCAATACAGCAGCTCCATCATCCAGAAGCGCGCGCAGAAATTGCGCCTGCCGGTTGTCACCCCATACGTCGGCGATGCGGATGGGCTTGTGTCCGTTGAACAGTGCGGCAAGGGTTTCCGGCACCTGCACGTGGATGCGGAAAGGCGAGGAACTTTCCAATTGCGGCGTCCCGCGCATCGCCAGGGTGACCAGCGTAGAGTCTTGTAAGACGAATAATCCGCCATGGGTGTACTCAATAATCTCTCGCAATTGGTCGAGGATTAAACCTGGCTGAAATTCCAGCGTGGATGCCAGAGTATGCGAGATGGCGAGGAGAGTCGCCTGTTCGCGCATTCGGGCTTCGATCTGTCTGCTTAGAATTTTTTCTATTTGAATACGCTGACTGACATCCCGGATGACGCTCAAGACGCACGGCCGGCGCCGGTAGTCGATCAATGACCTGCGTACTTCAGCGTGAAACGTTGAGCCATCTCTGTGTATATGAGCGATAAGCGATTCGAATACGCTACCCGGTTGAGCCGTCTGGACATACTCCCGAAACAAAACATGGCTTTCAGGAAGCATGAAGACCGCTGGATTCAGACCTATGAATTCCTGTCGCGTGTAGCCATGCATCTCATATGCCGCGGGGTTGGCTTCAACCACCTGATCTGTCCCTATATCATAGATAATCAACCCGTCGCTTGCGGCTTCAAAGATATTTCGATACTCTTCTTCAGAAGTTAACCGGTTTTCAGAAACTTGACTCATAAGCTTAACTTTTGCTGAGTTCAATTGCTTGCAGCCGGTGAATCTCAGCCAGTACATCTTCTGGCTTGGTTTCCATTTCAAGGTCAGCCAGTTCGCTGTTCTCATGATCTACAATCCCCAGCTTGTCTTGTATGGCGTCCAGCATCTGTAACACGCGTGTCAATTCATGTTCGGTCAGCAGACCAATATGTAAATCCAGATCGGCGCGGTGTTCAGTCTCTTCGCTCAGGCGGTTTTGGCTGATGAGCACAAATGTTGCAAGAAAAATGGCTTCCAGGGATACTACCATGGTCAGGAGTCCGTAGGGGAAGGGGTCAAAAACATGTACCCCGAAACGCCCTGTGTTAAGCAAAATCCATATCCCAAACCAGACGATATGCACATAAGCGAAAATCATCCGTCCCGAAAAGGATGTGATGGCGTCGGCAATGCGGTCTTGCAAGCCGCGTTCACGCGCAGCCTTTGTGCGAAGGTGGATGATCGTGCGAATGTTCCGCTCGATCACTTTACTCAAGGCCGGGTTATCTTTTTCGTGGTCCTCCCTTTCGTCCTGCTTTTGTTGGCTCTGTTGCATAAGATAATTTCCTTCTGCTGTGCTTTTTGATAAGGCTTTATCTATTATTATATTCGTTCTGGTGCGATGGACAACTCGTATTACGTAGAGATTTCCAGGATTCATGGCATTTCCCGCACTTGTGCAGAAGCTCAAATGAAAACCGGATGATTGCAGAGACTATCCAGTTTTTTATTGCCGGGTATTTTGACTTAGTAGTGTGTTACACTGATACAGGCATTACATAAACAATGTGTTTATCATTTGGGGGAAACGGAGGGTGTTCCGTAGGGAGCATCCATTATTATCCAGGCCCATTTGCTTTAAAGCAGCTCGACTAAACGTAAAGGAAAATATCATGAACAAGCGAGAAATTGTACAAACCCTATTGGATTCCGTCCAGAAGGGTGACTTCGAGAAGGCAAAATCCCTTCTGACCGATGATTTTAAATTTAGTGGACCTATCCCCGAACCTATCAATAAGGAAGCCTGGCTCGGAATGAGCGCCAGCTTGAAGACCGCCTTCCCGGACCTGGACTATCATTTTAAGGTCATTGGCGCGGAGGATGATATAGTCAGAACCACATCACAGCTGAGCGGAACCCACCGTGGCCCTTTTGACCTGACGAACATGAATATGGGAACTATCCCGGCTACGCACCAATCCTTTTCAGCCAAACTCGAAAAGACAAAGATAACCCTCAAAGAGAATAAGATCACTTCCTGGGCTGTTGAGCCAACAGACGGCGCTGGCCTGAAAGCGATCCTGAATCAACTTGGTGTCAAAGTACCAACGATGTAATTGGCCGTGAGTTAGAACTGAAACCTGGATGTACATTGAAGAATGTATATCCGGTTTTGCTTGGTATCTCGGCCGCTGATCATCCTATGAGAGGTGGCTGCAATTTTTAGCCAGTAATACCGGAGAAAGTAGTTTTCAAAATGGAAGCCAAGATATATGTAGGAAACCTGGCCAGGTCTACGAGTCTGCAGGATCTGAATACTTTGTTTGCACAAGCGGGCCGCGTCATGTTGGTAGATATGATCAAGGACCGTACCAGCGGCGAGCCCAAGGGTTTTGCATTCATTACCATGAGCGCGCAAAGCGAGGCAGACAAGGCGATCAGCATGTTCGATGCCTATTCACTGGGAAAGCAGGAACTGAAGGTAAACCTGGCTAAACCGAGAGAACAACGCAAGTTTGAGACGAGAAATTGAGATAAGTAAACTGACCAGCCCCGCCGTGAGGCGGGGTTTCTTCTTTTTTGAAAGGAAAATATATGATTG
>DAINRK010000453.1:0-4143 GCA_036741855.1 Anaerolineales bacterium | reverse complement strand
GTTTCCAGTCACCGCGATAGCGTCCACCACTATTTGGAGCCGTCAAATTGATGGAAAGATCAATCGTCTGTCCGGGTGCCACACTTCCTGGCAATGAGATGGCAGTCGGAGCTCCAAATCTTTCGCCGCTAACGAATACCAGCGAGTAGGATGTTGACCATGTGCATGTGCCTACATTTTGTAGGCGCCAGATTTTCGTGAATGAGCCGCCCAGACTTACGCTGGAACCATCGGGGTATGTTACATCATTGATAAATTCTGCTGCATCGCACCGGCTGACAGGTTGAATAGGAGGCACGGTTGTAAAGGTAGAGAAAGGGGTTGCACTGGGTGAAGAAATGAAAAGCGTGCCCGTCGATAGAGGCTGCAGAGTGAGCGTCCCTGCACCCTGGGTGGACATCGCCTGCACCGTTTGAGCAGCGGCAGTATATAGTGCGTCAAGCGTTGCTGCCGGCTGTGGGGTTGCAGGCGCGAAACGACTGCACGCCATGATGGTTGCCAAAACAAGCATAAGGAACAGGAACTTTTGAGAACGTGTAATATGCATAAGTGCCTCCGAGGCTGCCGCTTGTCTCATTCTTTGCTAAACTTTTCAGAATAAATTCTAGGCTTAACTCTTTACTTCAAGTTTAGATGATTATGCGGCACTGTGAAAACTGACCATTTCATAAGACGATTCGAGCAGGTGTAGAGTTCCCAAATAAAAAAGCCGGAGCTCATGGCCCCGGCCTTTCGTCTACGTATTATGGACAGGTATTCTCAAAACTTGCCTTCTCATATTCCTGTGCATGTGAGCCCGTGACGATGATCTGCATCCATCTCGTATTTGGGCTGTCGCCTTTTCCCACCATCCATTCACGTGAAATGGTTCTTGAGCCGGCCTCGGTAAATATCAAATTTTTTATGGCGCTTTCGTTCCCGTCGCTCTGATCCCAATAATAACTGAATTCAATGGGACCGTTCGTAGTAATAGTGGCATAGACCTTATACAAGACATTCGTCGGGCAACCTGTTGGCGGGTCGCGCACAATATCATAGGTTACGCTGGTAATTTCATAGTCAGGCCTTTCATCGCTGGATACAACAACCTGCACGTAGAATGGCTCTCTTGATAGGCCTACTCCAAAATTGGCATTCCAGGGAGTCTGGAGCTGCCAGTAGCCTGTAAAAGTCCCATCGGTATCAGGCGCTTTCAGGTAGATGGAAATATCCTTTTGCTCATTGGGCAAAACCTCTATGGGGAGGGGATATGAAATCAAGCCTCCCATCAGTTCACCGCTCCAGAATATTAGTTTATACGAGGAGTCCCATGTACATGTACCGGTATTGAGCAACGTCCAGGTTTTCCAAAAATATTCACCGGGCTGCAAGAGCGCCCCATCGGGTGGATTTTCGCCGACCAGGTTGGCTCCGACACAATTTGGATCAGACGGCGCGGAGGCAAGCGTTGGCGCGCTTGTGGGTGTAATGGCGGGCAAAGAAGTGGACTCTATCGTAGCTCCGGGTGTAACAGTTGGCTGAATTGCAACCTCCGTCAATGATTGGCCAGCTTGTACAGTTTGAGCAACGGCTGTCGAGATGGAAGCTTCATTTTGTGCAGATGAGCCGCACGCAGATGCACTGAGTACAACGCTAATCAATATAGCCAATGCACTGCACTTTGCAAAGTCAGACATTCAAATTCCTTTCCAATACTACAAAATCTGCAGGGTATCAGATCGAAGCAGGAATTTAATTTTAGCCCACAAATTATTTCCAAAGTTTAGTGATTTATGAGACAAGATTAATGTTCATCAAACTGGCTAAAGTCATTTTAGATTCAACAAAAAACGCCCGATGCGAGTCGGGCGTTTTTCTGTAATTATGGCAACTGTATTCGTGGACTGACCCACACGGCCTTGTCCTGGTCGGCTGGGCCGTTTGCCAGAACTGCAAGGGCAAACTGAACGGTCTTGCCGCTGATGCTACTCAGGTTGAAATCGACGTCCTTCATTGTGCCATCACACGTATCTGTCCACTCACCCAGGGGCTTGATCACCCCGGCTTCCTTATAGTTGAGCTGAAATTTTACGTTTCCACCAGGACAGGGACTCAGAAAACCGATTTTGGCTATGAAATGCTCGCCAGATACCACTGTATAGGCAGGATAAAGACCGGTTATGACGCCGTCGTTTATCATTTGAGGATACATTTCCAAAATTTTTGCAGGGTTGGAGCCATCCTCCAAAGCCTGGCTATTTCGGTACATCGCAAAACCGCCGGTGTTCGTATCGGGTCCGCCGAACGTCACGCTGCCCGCGGCGCTTGCCCAGGTTGCTTCGGTGGCGCGGGTATGCATATCAAACCCGGAACTTGTCACGGCTACTTTGATATCCACAAAGAATGACCTGCCCTCTGTGCCGTTCAGCACCGGAAGGAAAACGCCCGATGCATTGCGAATCCGCCAGAAGCCACGGTACGAACCATTTGTCGCAGGAGCCGTCAGATTCACGGAAACATCCACTTCCTGCCCGGGTCCCACAGATCCGATGGTGGTCGGGGAGGCTCCGTTCATTGCATCGCCACTGTCGAACACAAGGCTATAACCAGACCACGTGCAGGTGCCTGCATTCCTCAAGCGCCATGTCTTTGTAAAGGCGGCGCCTGGTGCAAATATAGAACCATCCGGAATCGACACGTCTCTTACGAACTGCGCCAGATCACACATGGCTGTAGGCGGTACCGTCGAAATGGGACGCACGGGAGTGGGGGAGGCTACAGGTGTGTTTGTTGACACAATAGCCGGCAGGGTTGGCGTGCTGAACGACAAAGATGGAGTAATTTGCGCCTGTATGGTTTGCGCAGCCGCCGTGAATACCACGTTTGGTTCCTCCGTCGCCGGCGCGCTGGATGGGAGATTACAGGCCGCGAGTATTAATAGAATAACAGTCAATATTAAAGCGTTGCGAATGAAGTTAGACATTCTTTTCTCCTCTATCTGGAAATAATTTTACAAGAATACAGACGGACATATGTTCCCCTTTGTTCCTAACGAAAAGCCCCTCTCTTTTGGAGAGGGGAAGGGGATGATGGGATTCGCCTCACTCCCTCAGGCTGATTCGTGAACCCCGGCCATCCTTAATCCCAATTGTTCGCGCGTCGCCTCTTTGGCGTTAACCGTATCGACAATCTCGCCGCGATACATTACAGCGATTCTATCCGAGAGCGAAAGTATCTCATCCAATTCCGCTGAGATAAGTAGAACTGCAACACCACGGTCGCGCATCACGATGATCTCTTTGTGGATGTACTCAATCGAACCTACATCCAGGCCACGGGTGGGTTGTGATGCGATCACCAGTTTGACAGGGCGGCTCAATTCACGCGCCACGATCACCTTTTGTTGGTTCCCACCAGAGAGTTTTCCTGCCGAGACAAACGCGGAGGGTGTGCGAACGTCGTATTCCTTGATCAGTTTCCTGGCGTTCTCATCCAGTTCCTTTTGTTGGATCACGCCTCGTTTGCTAAAAGGTGGCCTGTAGTAATCACATAACACCATATTATCTATAATTGAGTAGGAGAGCACAAGTCCATGGCGCTGGCGATCTTCCGGAATATTTGCAAGCCCGGTTTCTGTGACAAGACGAGGTGCCTTATTTGTCAGGTCATTGCCAGATAAAGTGTAGTGCCCGCTTTCAATGTGGCGTAAACCGGTCAGTGCCTCTGCAAGTTCGGTCTGGCCATTGCCCTGCACACCTGCAATTCCAAGTACTTCACCCGCGTGCACACTGAATGAAACACCTCGTACGGCTTCCAGCCCGCGAATATCGCGCACGCGCAGATCCTCTACGCGCAGGATTTCCTCCTTGGGCTTGGCTGCCTGCTTTTGTACAGTGAGGATCACTTCGCGCCCTACCATCATTGCCGCGAGTTTTTGTTCGTTACTTTCTTTTGGTATGGCTGTCCCCACCACCCGTCCCGCGCGCATGACTGTGATTCGATCCGCAACAGCCAGCACCTCCTTAAGTTTATGCGTGATAAAGATGATGGAAACACCTTTGGCCGTTAGATCGTGCATAATGCGGAAAAGGTCTTCTGCTTCCTGAGGGGTGAGCACCGCCGTAGGTTCATCGAGAATAAGGATATTCGCCTTGCGGTATAACG
>DAINRK010000452.1:0-4151 GCA_036741855.1 Anaerolineales bacterium | reverse complement strand
GCACGTGAGCGCGCAGCTGAACTGGCAGTTGCCAAAGAGTGGGCGGAAAAAACTGCAGCCGAGAACGCGAAACTGTACTCGAGCGAGCAGATGCGCCGTGAAGCGGCAGAAGCGTTGTCAAAGTCATCACGTCACCTTTCCACACTTGGGACCGTAGGTGAGGTGCCACAGCAGATCGTTGCACAGTTATCTCAGGTTGTAAAGAATGAACGTTGCGCATTATTCCTGGAAGACGTGAATGGTGTCCCGCGGCTTCTTGCTCATCAAGGTTTGCCAAAAGATGCTCCCGCAAAAGAGTTGAGTTACAAGGTAAATGGCACAAATATCTATCATGTCATCGCGAAACAATCTGAGCCAATGGTGGTCGCAGATGTAAAAAACCTGCAAGGTTGGGGACAGTCTGAATGGCTCCCCGAAAACAGATCATGGCTGGGTGTACCTCTCTATTCAAAGAACAAAGTGGCCGGGATGCTGGCACTCAGCCGAAAGGAGCCTGCTGCATTCAATCAGGATGATGTGCTACTTGCGAATACGTTCGCTTTACAGGCATCCATTGCTTTGGAAAACGCACGTCTTTATGATGAGTTAACGCGCTTCAATCAGATGATGGAACGGATGGTCGAGCAGCGCGTGAATGAGCTCAACAGTGCATATAGTACGCTTGAAAAACTGGATAAGAATAAAAGCGATTTCATTCAGGTAGCTGCGCACGAACTTCGCACACCATTGACGGTAATCAAAGGCTATATGGGCATGATTAAATCCGCAACCGCCGTACAGAGCAATCCCGCGCTTGTGCAGGCCATGGATGGAGTTCTGCAGGGAACCGACCGCCTCCACCAAATCGTCAACAGCATGCTGGATGTTGCCCGACTCGAAAACCAGGTATTATCCCCTCACCTTGAAGTCGTGACTCTCGGTCCTATTCTGCGCTTTATCCAAAAGGATTATGCGAGTGACCTGACGGCGCGCAACCTGGACCTTCAGATTGACTCGAATATCAATTCAATCCCTGCTGTCCTAGCAGACGCTGAATTACTGCAAAAGGCAATCGAAAGTGTTGTGGTCAATGCCATCAAGTTCACGCCCGATGGAGGTTCCATCAATATCAGCGCGGGTACTGTCAAACTAGATGGGCGCGGCGATTTTTGCGAAATACGCGTTCGTGATACGGGCATCGGCATTGACCCCGCGAATCATACAATCGTTTTTGAAAAACTATATCAATTGGGCAAAGTGGAGCTTCATTCCTCGGGCCGTACCAAATTCAAAGGTGGCGGGCCAGGTCTGGGACTCGCAATTGCAGCTGGTATTGTCAAGGCACACAAAGGGAAGATCTGGGTCGAAAGCACTGGGTATGACGAAGAAAAATTGCCAGGCAGCACTTTCTATATTCAAATCCCACTCGCAAAGTAAAAGAAAAGTTCCGCCAGCAGTTGAACTGCGGCGGAACTGATGTATTAAAGCTATTCTCAATTCTCAGTGCGAATAGCTTTGCTGTTCCTGTCGAAATAATTGGTCAACCTCGCTCGCAGCGGCGCGAGCATACCAATATGCACCAGCATGAAGATCGAAAAGGCGGACATGGCAATAAAAAAGAAAATGTCATTCAACAAATAGGCAGGATTTGCACCAGCTGTGAACACATAACGAAACACAATCAATCCTAATTGAATCAGGTTGATAATAAGCAAAGGCACAGAGAAGGGTCGCAAATCATGATCTTCAATAATCAAATGTAGTCCAACCATGGCGCCGATTCCAGCGACAACAGTGAGCAAATATGCCCAAAAGTGAGCATCATCATAAGCTTGCATATATAATCTTTGTAGTATCAGCACATAAAGACTGCAAACGCCAATGAGGCATCCCCATATAAAAATATTGATAATAAATGGCAGGACCAAATTTCCGTAAACACGGATGGCAACCATGGCACTGAGCCATCCAACCGCATATGCCAGTCCAATGACAATGATCTTTGTGACGATGCCATTGAGGGAGTTCAACAAACCAACGCTGAAAATATCCAGGATCAACCTTGCACCACCAAGCAGGGCAAAAGTCAAACCGCCGATGCTTAGTAACAGCATCAAGAGGCTCAGCAGACCTCGCTGCGAAAACCTGTTTCCATTACGTGGCTGCAATGGTGAGGTACCCCTGGGGTTGGTATTCAGCAAATCACTCATCATACCTCCTACCCCATTGAGATAAAACGCATTGTATTCCGGCGTTTACAAAATGCGAGGCAGTTATTATACCCATAAGATTGATTTTCCTCCGCTGGAATTCATAAACCCGGTAGATCACGAAAACCGGTCAGTCCTCCTCAATTCTCCGCGCGGATCGCCTGACCGTATCTGTCGAAAAAACTGGTCAACTGCATTCGCAACGGTTCAAGGACCCCGATATGCACTAGCATCAGGAGCGATACAGTAGCCATGAGGATGAAGAACACCAGATCCTTCCACAGGAAGTCGAACTTGGGTTGAGGGGCAAATACGTAACGATACACAATTAATACCAGATGAAAAAAACTGATGATCAACAAAGGGATCGAGAAGAGCCGCAGGCTGTGACCTTCAACAATCAAGTGCAGTCCGATCAGCACAGTCAATCCTCCCGCCATAGCAAAAAGATATTTGATAAACCTTATCAACTCTTCGGGCTGATCATACATACGCTTCAGAATCTGGAGGTAAAGATAACACACAATCACAAGGCAGCCCCAGGTAAGCCAATTGATCAACACCGGGAGGATCAAGTTGTGGTACACCCTGGTTGCCAGCACTGCTGTAATCCAGCCGACCCCATACGCCAGGACAATCACGATCATTTTTGTCGCTACGCCCTCAATATTGGAGTTTGCGGCCAGAAGATCGAAAACTATTCTTGCGCCAGCCAGCATGGAAACCCCCAGCGCCATCAAACTCCCCACCAGCATTGCTAGGCTGAATAGTGCTCTTAGCGAAACCTTATTGCCGTTCCCATTGCGCGGCCGCGTGGGCGGATGATTTCGTGAAGAATTCATGTGACCTCCTACCCTCTTCTTGTGACAATAAGAATAATGTGTCACTCTCCAGAGGCGTGCGCTGAATTATACCCATAAGACCGATTCTGGCTTTGTTCGGTTCCCAAGTATCAGATTGGGATTTCCCCTCTCCTCATCATCAACACAATCAGCGCGCTGGTCCTATCTCCCAGCCGCCTCTCCCTGGCTTCCCGCAAAACGAGCATCTTCTGTGGTGATTTTGCCGCGGGGGCGCCATGCAAATTTTGGCGTGAACTGATTCGGTTTACGCTCGAGTACATCCGAAATGATTTTGCCAAGCAAGGGTGTGAACTTGAAGGCATGCCCACTATCGCCTGTCGCAACGATCAATCCGGGCCGGTCAGGATCATGATCGATCCACAAGTTTCCATCCCACGAGTCGCAATATGGGCAGAGCCGATTGAAGAGAACAGGCGCATCGGCCAGCGCTGGGAAGGTCTCATTCAGGAAGGCACGGAATTTTGCCTCTTGATCGGCAGGCATCACCCGCGGCTCATCCGGGTGGAAGTGCCAGCCAGAACCGTGATTCGCGATCTTAAAACGATTATCCTGAATCGCTGTGAATCCATACCAGCCCGTATTTGTGATATCTGCTGCCCATACGACGAAGTTTGGTGGCGTGAATAGTTCCATATCGGGAACTTGAAAATGGAAGACCGGTTGAAACACTGTCCACAGGACATCGCTGAGATACGGAAGCAGGTGAGGGGTCCATGCACCAGCGGTGACGATGACAAAATCTGCGAGGTGTTTTTCGCCATCATCTGTTTGTATTCCGATCACGCGCGAATCTTTATCCAACAGATGAGAAAACTTTTTTCCGATATGAAATCGGACACCAAGCTTTTGCGCCTCTGTATACAACCATTCGAGCACGCGGCCGCTTTCCACCCAACCTGCGCGTGGGTTGAAGTAACCATCACTATAAAGTTCAGCATTCCAGGCCGGGAAACGTCGTTTGAGTTCTGCTGAGTCGAGCCGCTGTACTTTATGTCCGCGTTTTTTTAGAAGCCGATAACTCTCAAATTCAAAACTGCCAGGCTCCATCTCCTCATGCTTCATGATCACAAAACCGGTCTCATGCCAGAGCGGTTCCGTC
>DAINRK010000451.1:0-4186 GCA_036741855.1 Anaerolineales bacterium | reverse complement strand
GGGGGAGGTGCCCCGCTCCGAAGGAGCAGGGGCGGAGGGGGTAGACAGGTATAATGTCGCCATGCGTAGTGCCATCATCCTTTACAATCCCACAGCAGGGCGTTTCCCGGTAAAACCTTTTATCAAGTCTGCTGTACGTGAGTTGCAATCTGAGGGATGGCAAGTGGAGTTGGCAGAGACTCAAAGCGGCGAACACACGATCGAGTTGGCGAAACAGGCCGCGGCTGAGAAGAAAGATGCGGTCTTTGCCGTTGGTGGGGATGGCACAATCGGCAACGTGGTCAATGGTCTCGTAAATTCTGATACTGCATTGGGCGTCCTTCCCGCTGGCACTGCAAATGTTTGGAGTACCGAATTGGGATTGCAGCCGTTCGCATGGACTCACCCGTGGGTTCTCCGCAAGAACGCGTCCATCCTCGCAAATGCTCCAATCCATCCGGTAGATGTAGGGGTATGCAATCAGTTTTCTTTTATGATGTGGGCAGGTATCGGCTTAGACGCAATGACCATCCACTCGATCGAACCACGGATACGATTGGAAAAATTTTTTGCCATGCCTGAATATACAGCCAGGACCATCTGGAACGCCACGCAATGGAGCGGCATCCGTCTACGGTTATGGACGGATGAGCACGAAGTGGAGGGACAATTCCTTCTGGCAGTTGCGACGAATATCCGGCATTATATGGGCGGACTTTCGAATCTTTCACCACATGCCTATCTCGATGATGGCTTGCTTGATCTCTGGTTATTTGCAGGAAGCAACCTGGGCGACGCGTTGCGCCATGCCTATAACCTTTGGCGCGGCAACCATGTGACCTCCGGCGCGGCGCATTGTATTACGTTTCACACCCTGCGCGTGGAGGCCGATTCTCCTTATTGGGTACAAACCGATGGCGAACCGCGTGGCTCAACACAACACACTGAGATCACGATCAGATCGCGCGCACTAAAGATGCTCACACCTCCGGGCGCACTGGAATTATTGAAGAATGTATCTTTATCTTGAGAGAACTTGATGACTGTACAACAACTTTTTAATAAGTGGGTGATTCTTGGTGCACTTCTATTGACAGGATTGCTACTTCTGATTACCGCGATTTCCATTGGTGTGACAAGTGCACGTCAGACATCAGACGTTGGGTTTGCTCCCGCGGATGTGACGATCATCCCAGCCCCAACAATGACTTCCGGCGCGCCACCCACACCGACCATTGACCCCTTTGCACCGACCCCGGCCCCCACTGGCATCGCGCTCGGCAACTATGTACAAATCTCAGGCACAAACGGAGAAGGGTTACGAATCCGCTCTGAGCCCGGCTTGAACGGCAACGCGGAATTTCTCGGCTTTGACTCGGAGGTTTTTATTGTGCAGGATGGTCCGCGCAGCGTGGATGGATATGTATGGTGGTATCTCGTTGCCCCCTATGACCAATCCCGCGCGGGATGGGCAGCCGCTGATTTTCTGACGTACATTCCACCACCATAAATAATTTGATTGTAGGGAACGGCAGCTGCCGTTTCCTACCAGAGGTTTGTATGAACGAAAAACCAACTGGCATTACAGCAAATAAACAGACAAGAGAACTAACCATCACTTGGGACGATAATCACACGAGCGTCTATCCGTTCGGATTATTGCGCGCGGCTTGTCCATGTGCATCCTGCCGTGGCGGACATGAGAACATGAAGTCCGAACCCGATGCGAATGTGTTCGATATAAAATTGGAAGATTCGCCTTCGACGCGGATCGCAAACGTGGTCGCGGTGGGATCCTACGCGCTGACCATTGTCTGGGAGGATGGACACGATTATGGAATCTTCAACTGGCATTATCTGCGCGCCTTGTGTCCGTGTGAGGAGGATCGCGCGAAATACAGGAAGAGTTAAGAGAAAGAATAGAAAATAGTTCTTGTCATTTATTGGCGGCAAAATGAATGATTTGGTAACGAAACAGTCTCGTATACGTCAAGTCATCATAATTGCCATGAATTTTATATATCTAAAATGTTCATTTACCAGGCCAGGTTGCATATAATTTAGTCGAAGATCTATCAGATCGAGCCAGACTTGGAACCTGTCAATCCTCCTCTTTCTTCAACAGCCACGAACCTGCAGCTTAAAGGGATGCAACTGCCATTTGTTCGGGCATTCTTTGTTGTACTATCACTTGGGACATTGATCTTTTTCAGCCTGGGGGTGCCACTTTATTATCAGGATTACATCGAATCAATCGACTCAGATACACTGAGCGCTCTAACACAACTTGGATTAAGCACTACATCTTATGCCACGTACCAGACCGCGCTGGTAGTCTTGCTAGCGATTGGCTTCACAATGGCGGGATTGATTATTGCCTGGAACAAATCAAATGACTGGCTGGCACTTCTGGTCGCGTTCACGCTAATCGGGCAGGGTGCGAATGCATTTGGTCCGCTTCGAGAGTTGTTGAAAACTCCCGGGCTCATACTTCCTGTAAATTTTGTCATCAGTATGATCCTTATGGGGCTGCCATTATCCTGTTATCTCTTCCCTGACGGAAAAATCCAAAAGCGTTGGATGGTTTATGTAGCCGGTTTCTGGTTCATCTGGCTGATGATTTCAACGCTGTGGCCGGCATTTCCCATTAACATACACAAACGTGGGGGCAATGCGACATTGATCTATTTGTTGTCACTGCTGGGGGTGTTAAGTACCGGTATCTACGCACAGATCTATCGTTATCGCACTACTGACAATCCAATCAAGCGCCAGCAGTTGAAATGGATTGTCTTCGGTGTGGCTGTTGGAATTCTCACCGGCATCGGCGTCAATTTGTTTATGACGTTCTTCGGGCTTGCCGAATCATCTGCAGGGTCTTACCTGATCGCTGACCTGGTTACACAGACCTTGTCGGTAGTCGCGCAATTCATCGTGCCTGTTGCAGTTGTTTTCTCCATTCTGAAATATCGTTTGTATGATATCGAGCTAGTCATTAACCGATCCATTATCTATGGCTTGCTAACAGTCACGCTGGCAGTCATCTTCGGAGTCATTTTGTTTGGTTTACAATCCGCGTATCGGGCAATCACGGGTCAGAACAACCCGCCAACGATTGCTGTTGTCCTTTCCACCGTCGCGGTCTCCAGTCTCTTCCAACCTACGCGTAAAGTTCTGCGGCGTTTTGTCAACCGCAGGTTTTATGGCATGGACGTCGATTTCGATGAGATGAAACGCCGAAATGAAAAACTGGAGCAGATATCCAACCTGCCTATCAGCGCTTTTACCACAGTGGGCGGATATAAAGGACTGGAACTGATCGCGCGCGGAGGCATGGGAGAGGTGTATAAGGCGCGCCACCCGAGTCTGAATCGGACCGTGGCCATCAAAGTGTTATCAACTCATTTCAAGAATGAGCCCGATTTCAACAGGCGTTTTGCGCGAGAAGCCAAAACTATGGCACAGTTGCGTCATCCAAACATCATTACCATTCATGATTATGGCAATGAGGATGGACTTCCTTACATCGTGATGGAATATCTGACCGGCGAGACTCTTTCACAGATTCTGGAAAGCCGCGGTCCTGTCCCTCTCGATGAGGCCATACCGCTGCTTCAAGACCTTGCCTCCGCTCTTGACTATGCACACCAACAGGGAGTTATCCACCGTGACATCAAGCCATCGAATGTCATTATTGAACCCATTACTACATCCACTAACAGTAAAACACAACGCGCCATCCTCATGGATTTTGGAATTGCGCGTTTCACGACAGAAAACACCATGCTGACTGCCAGCGGAGATGTGCTGGGTACGGCAGATTACATCTCGCCAGAGCAGATCCATGGGCTTACCAATCTTGACAGCCGCACCGACCAATATAGCTTTGGTGTAATGACCTATCAACTCTTAACCGGCAAAAAACCTTTTGACCGCAATAACACCTGGGCGATGATCCGGTCTCATCTCGAAGAGCCACCTCCTGATGCGCGCACGATTATCCCCATGCCTGAGAGCGCAGCAAAGGCAATTCAAAAAGCTATGGCAAAGAAACCTGAAGACCGGTTCTCTTCGATTGGGGAATTTATCCAGGAGTTGGAAAAGGTTGATAAATAAATGGCTTTGCAAACGTCGTGAATTATTGGCCAATTCTATTGACCAATGGATAAAAATTAAGTATAGTGTACGCACTTATCATCAATTCCAT
>DAINRK010000450.1:0-4197 GCA_036741855.1 Anaerolineales bacterium | reverse complement strand
ACGTTGAGCAACTCCTGGAACTCGCGCTCGCTGGTGAACGTGTGGCCGCTGATTTCCAGGATCCGGTCGGGCACTTGCATGCCGGCTCGGTCGGCCGGCGAGCCAGGCACGACGCGAGCAACGGCCAGTGAGCTGGCATCCGCCTCATCGACCCGCCTCTGCATGAATTCATGCCAGATGAAGAAAAACTCCTTGAAGAAGTCATTACAATGCGTGTAAAACATGAATCAAATGGACTTCAAGAAAAAGAGGAGCTTTTGTCTGCTATTAGAGGACTGCACGAATCCAACCCGATGATGGGTCTGCGCGGCGTTCGCTTGAGCATTTCCATGCCTGAGATTGTGGAGATGCAGGTTCGCGCCATCTTCGAGGCTGCAGCAGATTGCACATTACGGGGGATCGTGGTCAAGCCTGAGGTAATGATCCCACTCACCGGCACTGTAAAAGAACTAGAGTGGATTCAACCTCGTCTTGAGCGAATCGCGGCGACTGTGATGGAAGAAAAGAAGGTCAAATTTGAATATAAATTTGGCACTATGATCGAAATCCCCCGCGCAGCGGTGACCGCGGAGGAGGTTGCCCAACGTGCAGAGTTCTTCTCGTTTGGAACCAATGACCTGACTCAAATGACTTATGGTTATTCTCGCGATGATGCCGAGCGTAATTTCCTGATCACTTATCAAGAGCAGGGAATTCTGGAGAAGAATCCGTTCCAGACGCTGGATCGCGGTGGCGTGGGCAAGCTCATGGAATGGGCAATTGCAGAGGGAAGAAAGACCCGTCCAAATCTTGAGGTAGGCATCTGTGGAGAACATGGTGGCGATCCCAGTTCGATTGAATGGTGTCATATCATCGGCAATAACTATGTTTCGTGTTCCCCTTTCCGGGTGCCGATTGCGCGTCTCGCCGCGGCACATTCCGCTTTGAAGTTCCGTCCGCAAAAGAAGTCCGTGACAGCAAGGAAGAAATCAACTGCAAAAGCTTTGAAGACAAAATCAAAAATTGCCAAAAACAACCCAAAGACAAAGAAAAAATAGACTAACTCACTCATCCCAAGGAAATTTCTTTGGGGTGGGTCTATTTGTGAATCGTACTCAACTGCGGTTGGGGTATGATGTCTCATTCATATGTTTGAAGGGGGGAAATCCCTAATTGCTTATCTGGTTACTCTTCATATACTCCTTAAGAATATGTATGATTCCGTCTAAAATTTGTAATACTGCTGTATGTAACCTACTGAAGCCTTGTGCGTCATGTAAAGAAGCCTATGGGTCATAAAAATATTCATAGGCAAGGACAATTTGCCGCACAATTAATGAAATTATGTATAGTTGGAACAAAGCAAATAATGAAGTGTCAATAATAATTTATAATTGAGTCTCAAGGAGACTTAATATGTCTCCCAGGTTTTTAAAGTGTGCATCGTGCCTGCTTCATAAGAAAAGAAATGGAGTTTTATGGGCAAAATTCTTATTGTTGACGACGATCAGGGCACAACCAAACTGTTAGAATTCATGCTCTCCAAAGAGGGATATGATGTTGCCTCGATAAACGATGGCGGAGAGACGCTCCCTACAGCCCTGGCTTACAGCCCCAATCTTATCCTCTTAGATGTTATGATGCCCAGTAAAGACGGCTTTGAGGTTTGCAAAGATTTGCGGGCAAAATCACAGTTCGCTCACACCCCTATAGTCTTCTTTACATCAGTAAGTGATGTTGATAAGAAAGCTGCAGCATTTGGGTCAGGCGCGAATGATTATATTCTCAAACCTATCCACCCCCGTGAACTTAAACTAAGGATTCAAGCATTGATTGGGCGCCCGGGGTAAGTAATGAACGGCCGCAGGGCAAATCAAATTATCATCTGGATATTGGTCTGGCTGGCTTTCCTGGCTCCTCAGAAGAATGTCCGCGCCCAAAGCCAAAGTTTTGTTGAAATCCCATTAGAAACTTTCAATGAGGAACAACCTATTGAACTGCTTGGTCTGATAAGCAGTCAAACCCTCAACTTTCCAATCCCTCAGAGTTGGCTACCCGGCGAAGAAAATTGGATAGAAATCAAACCCCGAGCAAGCTCTTTGTTAGATTTGAAACGGTCCTCCATGACCATCCAACTCAATGGCTTACAGGTTGCCTCTTATGCCCTTACTGAGCTTGCAGAAACTGAACAAAGAATCCTCATACCCGCCAGCATGTTCAGTCAGGGTAATAATACCTTGACATTTACAGGCACTTTATATTTGCCGGATGATCAGGAAACAAACTGTCAGAACTGGGATGATGCCTCTCGCTGGTTAACCATCGAACCAGGTGGAATTTTACACCTTTCATTTGTCAGGCGTGACCTGCCAGTTGATCTTTCCAACTTCTCGGATATTCTTATTGAACCGTTGGAAAGGTATCTGCCGGATCAAAATAAGAGACAGACACTGATCGTAATGCCCGAAAACGCCACGCAGGATGATCTAACCTCACTATCCACTTTATCATATATCTTGGGCAACAGGGCCGATACTAGATATAACTGGCATCCAAGAATTGTGACTGAACATCAGTTTAACCATGGCATTGCAGCCGATCGAAACGTCTTTTTTATCGGTCAAGGTCCCGCTGAATTTCGGAATTTGACAGGCAGTGACAAAGATTATGTTGCAGTTTTTCCATCTCCTTGGGCACAAGGATATGCTGTGATAATTATTGGCGATCAAAACAGGCAGGATGCCTTTAGCCCTGCGACAGTATTTAATGACCCTACGAGAAGTGTATTATTGCATGGAACGATAGCTTATGTTGATCAGCAGACAACACCTCCCCCTCAACCTTTCCCAAACAACTTCTCATTTGAAGATTTGGGATATCTTGACCGTACGATAAGAGGAATAGGTCAGCAAAACCTGATCTACAGTCTCTATATTCCATATGACATAGACCCGGCCCTGGTGAAACTAAACCTTGGGCTTGTTCATTCTCCGGAACTGGATATTCAGAATTCTTCATTCACAGTTTTCCTGAATGGGTTTAGCATCGCAGGTATATTACCTACCGCTCGCAGTTCGACCGGAGAGCCAATTACAGTTGGACTTCCTGCAAGTAAATTCCGCCCAGGTATCAACTTTATTCGCATTAGATTCGATTTGCATGTTCCTTACAGCTCTTGTGAGCGTGCACCGGAATCAGTGTGGGCGACTGTGCTAAATAATTCCACAATGGAAGTGACCTATAGAAATCGCCCACCCATTCCTTCTCTAAAGAATTTCCCTTTGCCTTTCAGCGATTACCCTGGTTTTGTCTATGTCATTCCGGATCAACACAATCAGAATGACCTCGGCAATATTTCACGATTATCATTTATGATTGGTGCATCGGCACATTTACTCAATTATCCACCTCAAGCCATGACTGCCAGTGACTTTATGCAAAAGAAGGCTGAATATCGCAATGCCATTTTAGTTGGTCTACCATTGCAAAATTCAGCCACGATGAGCGCAAATGATTTATTGCCGCAGCCCTTCACCCCGGACGGAATTTCCTTGGAAGACGGCTACGGCATCTATCTTCCCACATCCGATAAAGATGCCAGTTTGGGGTTAATGCAGCTCATTCCGTCGCCGTGGGTAAGGGGAGGAACTGTTTTAGTATTAACTGGAAATGACCAACAGGGCTTGGATTGGACATGGGACGTCATTTTGAATCCCAACTTACGTGACCAGTTTGCAGGTAATCTACTGGTGGTTGGCTCGACAAATAGAAGCCAAGCTTCAGGAGTAGTACCGACCCCGGAAAACCCGGTGTTCCTTTTTCAGCAGATCGCTGATGCAAGTAATATTCCAATCATCGGTCCAATTTTACAGAAGGGTGGAAAGGAATTTCTCGTCCCGGCCTTAATTGCAGTAGGAACAGCCTTGTCTTTAATTATTATAGTCTTATGGGTCATACGGCTCGCAAGAAACAGAATTGCTCCAGATGCAGTTGAGAAGACAGATGAACGAGAAAAGTATGAATGATGGACGTCAAAAGAGTCAACCGATAGAGCCCTCACAGAGACTTTATTTTACACTCTTGGTGTTCGCCGCAAGTCTATTGGCATCCGCTTTGGTGATTATCTATAATAACTCTGCTCGCAGCCTTCCAGTATTCATATTCTTGTTGTTTTTAGGCGTCGGGATTATGTTGGCTTTAGGTTTGGTTAGAGGTGTA
>DAINRK010000449.1:0-4213 GCA_036741855.1 Anaerolineales bacterium | reverse complement strand
CGAGATAATGTACTTTCGCGTTGGCAACTGTTGTGAACCGTGAAAGGATTTCCATTCTGCTCCTACTGTTAGGTCAGGGAAATATGTTGATAGCCTAGGTCGCGAAAGTCTGCTTTCGTGCAAGAACCACAGCCAGTGTATGTTCAACAAATGAGGCGACCAATAGAATGGCAATGCCTACAACTACCATGTCGGCCTGGACAAGCGCCAACCAGATCCCCGCGCCAACGGATTCAACCAGACTGAAGCCAATGGTTCTAACATCCAAAAATTTCGAAAAGATATCTCTGCCTTTGAAAACATTGTCAGATAGAGTGTGCTCCACGATCAGCAAGCCTGTCAATACAACTGTAGCTAGAATCACATTCAGGGCTGCAAGCACAAGCCATACGGCCCAGATGACTGTTTCAATCAAACTCACTACCGCCTTTTGTGAGATCGGAACCCCTTGTAGATCCAGTAATCCCCGATTATGAATCACGTTGTATGCAATAATATGTTCTATAGTGAAGCCCACAGCAAGTACAGCGATTCCTGCCACGAGAGAACCAATGCTCACCTGATAAATACCAGCATCACTGCGCACGAGAGCAAGCCAGACTACAAGTGTCACTCCTTCTATGATCGTGAAAACCGCGATTCGCAGTTGGTCTCTCATGAAGCGCCTCCTGATCCACAGACTAATGTTAACTCACCGCTGGTTGTTGATATTTTAGCATCAATCCCCCTATGACTTCACAGAATTATTTATTCTTCGAGGAATCTAAATCAATTGCTACTGGCAGTGCCGTCCGTGCCCATTGACTCAACGTCCGGCCTTCCTCCCATTCCTGATATTTCTCAGCCAGCATGTAACGAGCTTTCGTATCTTCTGCATCATCGGTCACAGGACGAGCCGTCCCTATGAAAGTATGTTTTGCAATCCGAACAGTGACGGAAGGATTCTTGAGCAGATTCTTCACCCAATCCGATTTATCTCCACCGCCAGATAACAGATAGAGGATGCTATCGTTGATTCCAAACCAGATCTCGATCTCGTGAGGATATCCACTAACCCGTCCTGTTGTAGTCAGATAGCAGTAATCCTGATCTTTCACAGTTGAGAGAAGTGTTACTATGTTATCTTTTTCCTTGGCAGGCTTATCTTTCATAAATCTCTTTTTGAAATTCAATCATTCGGTTCATCATCAAGCCCAAGCAATTCGCGCTCTCCTGAGGATAACTCAGCCGCACGTTCACGATCGAGATACTGACGACGATTTTCCGGGCGCGGCACATCCGCTCGCAGATAGTGGACAAGCAATGCACGTCGGTGCCCATCTGTGAGGTTGGGCCGGCCTGCATGCCAGCAATGCCCATTAAAGACAAGCACATCTCCTGCCTCTCCCTCAAGGACGATCTCATCCGGATGAGAAGCATTCAAATCGGTGAGAACCTGCTTCGGGGATTTGCCGATCAGATGCGAACCGGGGACGAATGCAGTCGCCCCATTCTCGACTGTGAATGGATCCAGCATCCAAATGGCCGTCGCGGCACTGAAGCCTTTTTCGTCTCGATGCCGCCCTTTATCTGAATCCATATGGAAAGGCATACGCGCGCCGGTGTGAGGAGGCACATCGCGCGCATTGACCATACTGGCGCGTATCTCTGATCCCATTACAGCTTCAATAACTTCCAATACCTGAGGGTGACTATAGATCTCACGAAAAATGTCCCCTTTATTCGCCAGGTTGGCGAGGCGCCGCACGCCGGGCTCGATGTAATTTTCTTCTCCGGCTTTTTCGCCTTCTGTCCCCCAGAGTTCTTCCACTTTGGTGCGCAACGATTCGATTTGGTCGGGCGAGAGAAGCCCTTTGAAAATGAGGTAGCCCTGTTCGTCGAGTTGCTTTCGTTGTTCGTCGTTCATCGGCGATTGATTGTAGCACCAATCACCGATGAACTATCCTCGGTTCCATGTTCAATGATGGATTGGAAGCTTCACAGAAAATGTGCTGCCTTCGCCCATTCCCTTGCTTTGCACTTCCACGCGGCCTGAATGACCTTCCACAATTGCCTTCACGATTGCCAAACCAAGACCATTCCCTGAATACTCAGAGGCGTTCCTTCCGCGATGAAATCTCTCGAACATATGGGGCAGGTCTTCGGGCGAAATGCCAATGCCCGTATCATTAATAGTAATGACTGCCTGATCACCCGCATGATCGAGTCGTAGTTTAATAGTTCCATTTTCAGGAGTGAACTTCAATGCGTTTTCAAGCAGGTTGGCGAGCACCTGTTTGATTTGCATCTCGTGCCCGTTGACTGTCAATATCTCGTCGGGCAAATCCAGTGTGAAGGACCGATCCAATTGTTCAGCGCGTGAGGCAAACTGTTCACTGATCTCATTCACAATCTGATTCAAAATAAGTGGGGCAAAATCATGATTCACCTGCACCGATTCAATGCGCGACAGGTCCAGCAGACTCTTCACCAATACCTCCAGCCGCCGGGCCTGCTCCCGTGCACGGGAGAGGTAAAGAGTCCGTTTTGAGACGTTCTCACCTGGATTTGCACCAGGTGCAAGTGCCTCGTCAGCCAATTCAAGATTGGTTTGTAAGGCTGTCAGCGGAGTATGCAACTCGTGAGCCGCATCTGCGATGAACGCGCGCAGCGTAGAGACCGTCTGCTCCACCTGTTCAGCCATCCCGTTGAACGAACTCGCCAGCGAGATAAATTCCTGCTGCTTCTCGTGAGGCAAGTCCACACGTACAGCCAGATTGCCTTGTGCCATTTGCTGAGTCGCATGTTCCAACGCCAGCACGGGGCGCGTTACGCGTTGACTCATGAACCAACCCACCAGCGCAGCAATGAGCATTGCAAAGATACTGGCAAAGATCCATGCCTGAGTCACCGAGGCAATTACATCTGCGCCGTAACTGGGTCCATTGGAAAATTCCAGTACACCCAACTTGTTTCTATCGGGGGCCAGCAGCAGAACACTGACACGTTCCTCTGACCTTCGAGCGATATCGGCGATAGTTGTTTTGGCGCCAAAACCGTATCCATATGGCGAAGCGCTGACCGGAACGATAATATCTGCCGACTTCTCAGTAAGGACTTGTTTTTCACCCGGAGCGCTTTCATCACTTCTATAAATCAGGACTGGACCCTGACTTTGAGGCGCATCAACCGGCATGCTAAACATCACATTGCCTACAAACGGCATGCCCGCGGACACAGCCACAACTTGATTTGACTCGGGTATGCCTGAATCGGCCAGTATTCTTTCATTCGCGTCCAGCAACCGGATTCGGGTCTGGGATAGAAACGCCAGCCCTCTGACCTGATCCTGAAGTGAACCTTCAGGCAGGTCAGACTGTAAAATTTGTGCAATGACCGGCTGCAGGGCAGTTGCATTTCCAAGCAGATAATCGCGTTCCTGATTGGTGTAATACCCCCGCAACACGAATAACATCATGGAGCCCAGCGATAATGCCGCGAGTAACGCGATCACTGCATAACTGGCCGGCAACCGCCAACGAATGGAATTTCGATTCATGGTCTTTACCTTCTTACCTATATTATTGCGAGTCCTCGAGAAGCAATCTCATAGCACCATTAAACAATTGTTTATAGGTTCGTTGAGATTGCTTCGGTATTTCGACGTGGCTGCGTCTCAACACTCGCAATGACACTTAATTAACGGTATTTGAACACTACCGGGTTACTAATAAAAACGACCTCAGCGATAATTCTATCGCCACTTTTGCGTCCCCACACGGTGACAAAAGATTGAGAGGTGAGGTCATCCAGAGAACCTTCTTCCACAGTTTGTTGCATCACCAGGGTCTCACCCGAAGTTAGCGGCGCACCTGGAGGCTGAGTAGTCTCGAGATAGATCATGGTGTCGTTGTTGATAACAACTTCCACTTTCGGACCGTCGTTTTCCATAGGGGAGCCTGCCATAGCCTCTCCTTCACCTCCACTGCTGGTTTGCAAGACCATGCCACCTTTGCCAGCATTGAGCGGAACAGCTTGGATTACGATGGTCTTATCTTTGCGTTCCACAAATGACCCGATCACTTCGGGTTGTGTCGTCGGTAATTCTGGTGCGGGTGTCACTTGAACCGAAACGGACACCATTCCTCCGTTCCCACCCAGCGGCATACCCAACCCCCGTGGACCAACTCTGCCATTTAACAACCTACCCCCGATGAATGCCGCGGCACCTATT
>DAINRK010000448.1:0-4220 GCA_036741855.1 Anaerolineales bacterium | reverse complement strand
GTATACGATTCCATTTACTGAGGACGAATCAGGCATTTGCGGTTTCTACTTCCACGTCAAGATTCCTGAGAAGTGTTTCTACATCAAAACCAGATACCGTTTTTACATTAACAGTGAAGCGTTCACGAGGCTCTGTGTGATGCGCTAGAACATATTCTGCTTCGTTGTATAGTCGATCGAATAATGCGCTGAGGTCAGGTTCAAGAGCCGCAAACGTCTCGGCGGTGTTAGGCACAAGCAGACGGTCATTCACGACCACTTGCACTTCCGAGCCGTTGAACTTCAAACCATTTTCCTTTTCCAATAGGGCGGCAGCTGTCAAAGCCGCGCGTACAGCTTGAACAAGTTTTTCCTCGGTCGTACCTTCTAACTGTGCTTTGCGGTTGTAGAGCAGACCAAGGCGCCCAGTCCGATTATCCAGACTGTAATCCGCTTCATACCCGATGAGCATGATTCCCGGTCCGTTATGAACGTGAAGATAATCTGCCACATCAACCAGCAATTCTTCCAACGCATGTTTTTGTATCCAGGAATTGAATACAGCCGAATACTCTGCAAGATTCACCGCCTCAGGGTTTTCAATAAACAACTTGATATTGATATGTTGCACATTCATGGGTTGCTCCTTTAGATGCCTGCTATCTGTTTAGGCGATGACTTCGCGGCAAGCAGCTTTCGATAGCAACTATGCGCGGCTTCGATCACTAACTGTGCCTCTTCGACACGGCGATGCGCCTCTTCCGGGGTATACGGCTCGTTGGATTTTTCGTGCGCGCGCAGGTAGTAATGTCCAAATTTGCCACCTGCATATTCATCCCAAAATAGTTTTGTGTCATAAAAGCGCCTACGAAATTCCTCAGCGATTCGATCTGGGTCGTTGGGCACATTGTAGAACTGCTCTTCGACCAGAGTCTTTGCCGCTTGCAGCATGGATGCAAAGGCCGTTTCACCAGCCTTCTGATAAGCATTCTGATCCAGAAATACCTGCGCTTCAAAGACTTGTCTCTCTGCAGAAGCCAATCCAAACTCAGCGTGAGCGACGACCTCACCTGCACACTCACCGACACCCATATCACCAATCGTGAATTCGCGGCTGTCACCCCAATCGGTATAAAGAGTTGGATCTTCATCGTGCGTTGGCATGCGCGTCAGATCATTCATCATATTCTTGATCTCAACCTTCCCGACACGCTGGACAAATGCCTGGAACGATTCACTCTTCTGACGCTCCGCGACATACCGCCCTGTGAGTCGCTCTACCACTTCAGGGATTCGCTTGGCTGGAACTGCCCCCACCGCAAGACCGTATGAACCGGCGTTGTGAGTCCACTCGCCTCCCAACACAACCTGGAAGTGTGGCACTGTGTAATTTCCTGAATGTCGGCTGACGCCATAGAATCCAAGATCTGCAACGTGATGCTGTCCGCATGAATTGAAACAACCACTGACTTTGATATGAAGATTTTGTACGGCCTCATCCATTGTGTGACTCTTTTCAGCGAGTCTTTGGCGCAATTCACCGGCCAGTCCGCGTGAAGCGGAAATTCCAAGTTTGCAGGTATCCGTACCGGGGCAGGAGGTGATATCAACAATCGTCCCCGCGCCAGGTTGGCCGAGACCAATTGCTTCCAATGCAGAAAACACTTCTGGCAGGTCTGCTTCGCTGATCCAGCGCAGGACAATGTTCTGGTCCACGGTCGTACGAACAGTCCCGTTTGTGAATCGGCGGGAGATATCTGCCACCGCACGTAATTGATCAGCAGTGATATCTCCTAATGGCAATGTTATGGTGGCAGTGGCATATCCCTCTTGTTTCTGATGCCAGATGTTAGTCTTATACCAACGAGCAAATGTTTCGGAGCGCGGCTCATCACTCAATGGCTGTGCCAGGCGAAGCGGCTTTTCATCCAGTTCATGGATTTCAGATAAATAGGCTGTCCAGCGAGGATCGTGTTGCAGTGTGGCGCGCTCCTCCAGGACAATGCGTTTGAATTCTTCGATGCCAAGTTGAGCCACCAAAAATTTGATACGTGCACGATTGCGATTCTTCTTTTCGCCGAGTCGAGCAAATACACGTGAAATGGCCTGCGCAGTAGGCAACAATTCTTCTTCGGGAAGGAATGCATCGAACAATTTGGCTTGATGTGGAACAGTACCGAGTCCTCCACCCACATATAACTCGAAGCCGCGTTTTTCGACTCCGTTGACAATTTTCTTCACAGCGATCACACCCATATCGTGCATGTTGACAAGACCACAGGCTTCATCTTTGCAACCAGAAAACGCGACCTTGAACTTGCGACCAAAATCCTGGGCATCTGGATGACCCAGCAGAAAATACGCAAGGCCTTTTGCGTATGGCGTAACATCAAACGATTCAGTAGAACACACTCCTGAGAACGGACAGGCGGTCACATTGCGCACAGAGTTCCCACAGGCTTCGCGTGTTGTGATTCCAACAGCGGCAAGTCGGCGCATCAGAGCTGGAGTATCATCAACATGTACAAAGTGGAGTTGAAAATCCTGACGCGTTGTGACATGTGCGATCCCATCTGAATATTCCTCAGCCAGTTCAGCCATCACTTCCAACTGCGGTGGATTCATCCCACCGAACGGAACTTTTATCCGTTGCATACCGGGTGCGTCCCAGACAGTGTTCGTTCCTTTGGTCAACTCAGTGGCACTGGATGGATAAGTCAGATTCTGAGTCTCCTTCCCATCCCAGCGTTGACCATTGTCATAACGCTGACCATACGCCCCTCGTCGCAAACGGGTTTCGGCAAATAGTTTCTCATCGAGCTTGCCTTGTTTGCGCAGTTCGATCTCGGTCTCGTAAATTTCGATCTCACGCACAAGGTCTGGGAATGGACTCTCAATCGGTTGTTCACGCCATAGACTGTTACTAGCCTTCATGGAATCTCCTCTTCGTAAATAGATAACAAAAAAGTCCAGGGGTTTCCCGGACTTTACACAAAAAAATACCGGTGACCCGTCTCCACTTAGGAGAACTGTTCACCAGTATTAGCCTGTCTATCTGTATGTTTATTTGTGGCTATTGATAGCGTGTTGAACAGCTCTCTGTGTTGTCATACAACACATACACATACAGGCCATACAGGTGCAGAGCATTACAACAGGTATCATCAGCTTTTAATTGGCGTCATTATATCGGTATTATTTGATTTGTCAATGTTATGTTTAACGAAATGTTAATTCTAGTTTCTACATGTGACTTGGAAATACAGCGCAGCATTTTACAATTAATAAGAAGATGTTGTCAGCGATTTTGATATTACCCTTTTGGATGAAATGAGTTCAAGAATGATTACTCATACAGGTCATAGTAAATTCATTCCACATAATTTTTTTCTTACAATCTTCAACCTGTTCCGTAAACTCATATTCATGTCAGTTTGCAAAATATCTCATCGGAAAGATAAATCTTCTTTTCATTTTGGATTTGCAAAATGACTCTGTAAACTCCTATACTTTAGTTCCTTCTTGCTCATCGCCTGAATCGCGGAGATTGCTGCCATCGCCGCGGAAAGAGTCGTGAGCAGCGGGACGTTCATCGCGATTGCCGCCGAGCGGATTGCGGCGCCATCACTATGCGCGTGCGGACCCAATGGCGTGTTCAACACCAGTTGAATCTTTCCGGCATGGATTAAGTCCACGATTTGAGTCTGCGCCTTTTCGACCACTTCCACAGGCAAGCTGGCGTTATTGATCATGTACGCCGTCCCAGGCGTAGCATACAGTTTGAAACCCATGCGGTGCATATCGCGCGCAAACTTCAAGCCGCCGCTCTTGTCATATTCATTGACGCTGATGAGCACTGCGCCCCTATGCGGCAATCCTGTTCCTGCTGCGATTTGTGATTTAGCAAACGCATGACCGAATCGGGAGGCGTGTCCCATCACTTCGCCCGTGGAGTGCATCTCGGGTCCAAGCAAAGCACTCGAGCCAGGCAACTTCTTGAAAGGCAGCACAGCTTCCTTGACGAAGAAGCCGTCCACGCGGGGTTCCTGGGTCACGCCCAATTCCTCCAACGTCTTCCCCGCCATCACTTGCGCGGCTTTATACGCCAGGTTCAAATTCGTCGCTTTGCTGGCATACGGCACGGTCCGCGAGGCACGGGGGTTGACCTCCAGTACGCACACGACTTCATCCTTCAATGCAAACTGCACGTTCATTAATCCGCGCACGCCCAACGCCATACC
>DAINRK010000447.1:0-4233 GCA_036741855.1 Anaerolineales bacterium | reverse complement strand
AAAAACGCTCCGCAATTCACTTTCATCAGGTTTACATATTTCGCCCGCCGAGACAGCAAATCTGTTAACGCGTGCAAACATAGATCCGCAACGCCGAGCAGAGACTTTGAGCATTGAGGAATGGGAGCACCTCTGTGAAAAAATGTAGAGACCAGGTAGCTCTACCCATCATTTTTATTCTTGAACTTTTATTTTATGAGAATGGCTCTTCTTGTGCAAATCCCGATAATGCCACCACACATCCCAAATGCGAATGGCCGCTTCCAGTTGAATCCTTAGTGACATTTTCGATTTTCCCCAACGGCGATCTGCAAAATGAATTGGGACTTCCGTAATGTCGTAGCCCATTAGGAATGCAACATATGCCATTTCCACCAGGAAAATATATCCATTGGAACGGATACGATCCAATGGCATTCCCTGCAGTGTTTCGCGCTTCCACATGCGATAGCCAGTCGTCACATCGTGCACGGGAAAACGCAGGATCGTCCGCGCATAGTTATTTCCAAAAGCGGATAACGCCTTTCGCCATAGCGGCCAACGCTCATCGAGAGATCCGCCTTTGACATAGCGGGAACCAATCACAACGTCGTAGGAGGTGAGGCGATCCGCCATATTGGTCAATACAGCAGGATCATGCGAAAAGTCCGCGTCCATTTGAACGAGGGCATCCGCACCCAACTCGAACGCCTTACGGAATCCCTCGATATATGCCGAGCGCAACCCCAGCTTCCCTGTTCGATGAAGCACAGTCACCCTGTCTTCATAACTAGCTGCTAATTCCTCAGCAATATTTCCCGTTCCATCCGGGCTGTTATCATCGACCACAAGAACCGTGAGGTCAAGGGGAAGCGAAAATAAAACGGAGACCAGGTTTCTCAGGTTCTCCGCTTCATTGTAAGTTGGCAATACAACGATAATGCGCATCAATGCTTGCTTAAGAGTTCCTTCTTCAGTTGGTCAACACTGGTATAACGTCCATATACAGAAGGAATTTCAGAAATTTGGATGGCCAGGCGGTCCTGCCTTTTGGAGGCCTGTTCGCGATCCTTGATAGGATAAAAATAATCAAGTGATTGCTCAAGGCGTGAGCGAATGCGTTCCTGAAAAGGCTCCAGGTTTGAAGGGGATACCACAACAGCAAAATCTGTGGGGCTGAGATGACCGAGAAAATCTTCTGTTGACCCGGTTTCCTTCATGGTGTTATGGATCATGAGACTGATGGCACGCAGTACATCATCTGACGCCACGAAACCGTATGCTTCGCGAAAAGCGTCGAGATGGTTGATGGAAATATGCAACAGTGCCCAACCACTTTTGTGAATCACTTCAGAAAGGCGCTCTTCGACAAGTGGTCCTTCAGGCAACCCGCTGACAGGATTTGTCAGCGATCCCTGGCTCATACGTTTCAAAGCATTCCGCACGCGCAAGCGAAGTTCCTGTACATCGAAAGGCTTGGTGATGTAGTCATCTGCACCAACTTCGAATCCCTGAAGGCGATCAATGCGTTCGCGTTTTTCTGTGAGGAAAATAATGGGAATTTCATGGGTACGACGGTCGGTTCTTACACGCCGTGCAACTTCGTACCCATCAATATCAGGGAGTCGAATATCAAGGATCATTAGATCTGGCAGGACGGTTTGAGCCGCACGTACGCCGTCTTCTCCCCAGTTGACAGTGAAGACCTCATATCCCTGAACGCGAAAATACGCGTTCAACATCTCGGCTACATCGAGGTCATCTTCAACGATCAGAATCTTTGACTTGGCGTCTGCCACGTTTCCCCGCCTGTTTAAGAGAGGGGTTCTTTTTGGATGACGAACTCGCAAACTGCATCGCCCACTGCAACACACTTTGATTCGTTCACGCGGAACTCATTACCTCCAGAGACCCATTTGAGCGCTTCCTGCAACAGACCTGTCGCAATATAGCACACCGGCTTATCTGCATTTGTGCGTCCCCAGCATACGGGACACTTATGGATCGTCCAGATAAATTCGGTATCTTTTTCTTCAACCGTGCTGTACTGGTCGCTCAATTGAGAGAATATCTTTGCAAAGGCTGGAAGACCTATTCGAAGCTTGGATTGGAGCGGCAGAACCACAAATGCAAGGTCCGCGGCACCAGCTAAAGCGCCAAAGTTCTTCAGCGCATCAGAGAAAGTAGCGCGACCGGCACGCAGCGCCAAACCTCGGCCGCCACGCGGACCGTACATTTCCTCCAATGCCACACCGATGGCAGAAAGTTCTGCGAAATCAAATCCTTTATCCAGGTTATCTGGTGGATAATTTTCGATATAGTTATTTAAGCCGCCCAGGTTAAGAATGGCATTGAGACCATTCTTACCCATTACTTCTTCAAGCGATTTAATGATGATGAGACCAAATTTGTTAGGATAGTACAGACCGGTCTTTTGAACAGGACTCATAGCTTGACTCCACTTAGATCAATTTCGCCAGATCTTCGGCGGCACGTTTGATATCCAGGAAGATCAAGCCTAATTTTGCTTGTTCACGCGCCAGCGCGGTAAGAACTGCCTCTTCCCCTACTGACATGAGGACAACATATCCTTTTTCCCCTTTGATATAAACCTGCTCGAGTGAACCGCGTCCCAGCTCAGTCGCGATTCGTTCACCCAAAGATAACATTGCAGCAGACATTGCTGACACGCGATCTTCTTCAACCCCCTGCGGCAAGGCAGAAGCAATACTTAAACCATCCACGCTTACCACTGCTGACGCCTCGATATCCGGCGATGAGGCTTGCAATTCGCGCAGACGATCCACCATTTGTTGCGTACGTGACTTTGACAAGACGGCCCTCCTGCACAAAAATTGATCCCAAGCCGAATATATGGCTGGTTAGATTGCAAAAGAATTGCGGATAATTTAGCATAGTGGACAGAAAGTGTCAAGCCAGCCTCCTCATAAGAAGCCTCTCATTTGTAGAAATGTAAACACAGACATGTTAAAATCATCTCCCAAATCGCTTATGAAAAAACTTTTCCTCTTTATTCTGGGAATGATCTCGATACTGATCTTTGGGACTTATTCCACAACTGCTGCACAGGGATCAGAACCAGATAGTGGGGCTGTCGTCTGCGCGCCTGCCGTATATTTAGAATCACCAGGTGATTGTCTGCCTCTTGGTCCTGCAACGTTTTTAACTGAAATGGGAAAACTGGGAATGACATTCCCACCGCGTCCTTTGCTTGCGCTCAGCCCGGACCCTGGCTTGACTCAACTGCCCTATCTTTATTTCCATTTGGAAGACGACATTGTTCCGATCTTAAGTGGGCCAGCAGGTGGGGAGACCGGGCAGGCCTTTCAACCGGGGTTTGTCTATGTATCCTACATAGATCGTGTCGAATCAAACGGAGTCTACTATATGCTTCAAAACGGCGGGTGGATACCGGGAAAGGGCTCGCGCGTCGGTGAATATTCCCGGTTTCAGGGACTCCAGTTCAGATCAACCCCGCCTAACTCCTTTGCATGGCCGTTACCTTTCTACACGGGGAGCATTCCTGTTTATAGAGCGCCCGGCTACAACGCGCCGCTTACCGATAAGATCCTTTACCCGTACGTTGACATTGTTCAAGTGTATGCTACGCAAAATGCAGATGGAGTAGACTGGAATCTGATAGGCCCCGACCAATGGGTGGAGGCGCGCATCCTCGCAACCGTCACACCTAGCACAACACCGCCAGAGGGAGTGATAACCGGTCGTTGGATCGATGTGGATCTTGCAGAGCAAACTCTGACTGTATATGACAATAACCAATTGGTCTTTGCTACTGTGATCGCCAGTGGACTCGAGCCTTTTTGGACACGCCCAGGGTTATTCCAGGTATATCAGAAAAAAGAAACTGAGACGATGCGCAATGGTGACCCGACTGATTTTTATTATTTGGATAACGTTCCGTGGACCATGTATTTTGATAAGGCGCGGGCGCTTCATGGTGCTTATTGGCGCACTCGGTTCGGTTATCCTCAATCACATGGCTGTGTGAATCTCTCGGTTGGTGACGCCCATTGGTTATATAACTGGGCGCATGAAGGCGATTATGTTTATGTGCATGATCCTTCAGGCTTGACCCCCACTGATCCTGCGCTGTATCATGACTGGGCATATTGACGTGCATTAATGTGTATGATAAACTACTGCCCGCTTGCAATAATTGGTCCCGTGGTGTAGCGGCCTAACATGCGGCCCTGTCAAGGCCGAGATCGCGGG
>DAINRK010000446.1:0-4246 GCA_036741855.1 Anaerolineales bacterium | reverse complement strand
AATATAATGACCACGTTTCGGGCCTATGCCCGGAATGATTTTACAAGTCCAATAATAGGTTTCCGTTGCGCCCGCGACGAAACAATTCCAATTTCATCTCCATAACTAACCAATACCCCAAGCCAGACTTTTAAAGAGAAAGCAAACCATGATTGGTCAGACCCTGAACAACCGTTATGCAATCACTTCCCTGTTAGGCGAAGGCGCGATGGGTGAAGTCTACCTTGCCTCTGATGAACAGACCGGGCAGCAGGTAGCGGTCAAAATTCTCGCCCGCCAGTTGATCACGCGTCCAGAATTGATCGAACGCTTCCGACGCGAAGCAGAAACTTTGCGTACGCTTGATCATCCCAATATCGTGAAGTTTGTGGATACCTTCGAGTATGAGGGGCAATACGTTATTGTGATGGAGTATCTAGCTGGTGGCAGCCTGCATGATCTAATCAAGAAAGGGCCACTGCCAATTGACCGTGCTCACCACATCGCCTTGGAATTGTGCGATTCGCTGATTCGCTCTCATCACCTAAATATTATTCATCGTGATATCAAACCAGAAAACGTATTACTTACCGCGGATGGCAAGCCCAAGCTGGCCGATTTCGGGGTAGCCCGCTTGAACGAAGGCACACGTATGACTCGCACGGGAACACAAGTCGGCACTCCCTACTACATGTCTCCAGAGGCCTGGGAGGGCCAAACCATCGACGCGCAGGCAGATATTTGGTCATTGGGTGTGATGTTGTTTGAAATGCTCGCGGGGCAGGTTCCCTTTGGCGGGGATACAGGTGCTTCGGTGATGAACAAAGTCCTCACCACCCAGCCGCCAGATCTAAAAAAGCTGCGAGCCGAAGTGTCGCCGGGCCTCGCAAAAATTGTCAGCCGCATGCTCACCCGCGACAAAAAACGCCGCTATCAAACCATGCGCCAGGTGGCAGTCGACCTTGAGAGCGGCAAACCGGCGGCGAATTTTAATTCTGTTTTGGTATTTTCCGGAGGGGCCGTAATTCTTATGTTAATACTAGCAACGTTGGGCGTCGCGTTCAATTGGATCGTGAATCCTTCTCCGTTGGAAACTGCTTCACCAACATCCCCAGCTACTGAGACTTCCATACCCACTCCAGAGGAAACTCCTACAGAAACACCAATTGTGGCTTCCTCCTTCGAGCAAGGCAAACTGGTTTACGTTAGACGTGACGCTGCCAAAGTGTACCACCTGGACCTGCTGGACTTTGCTAGCAGTGCTCAACCCCAGCTATTACTTTCTCCGGAGAGTCCCACACAAAGCCGCTATTATTCGCCCTGGCTTACATCTGATGGAAAGAGCCTTGTTTTTGATGATCTTTATTTGGGAAAGATCTTCTTCATGGATCTTGAAGTCAACGGCAGCCCAAAGCTGATAGACAAGTGCGCGTCCGCGTCCTTTGCGCCGGATGGTCGACGTGTGGTTTGTCATCTCAACGGCGCAGACTACTTCCCAATCTATGATGTGGTGACAGGGGAAATGGTGGCTACAATCAATCATGGTATGTTTGGAGCGCTACATCCGGTATGGTCGCCTGACGGTTCCGAAATAGCTTTCTCAATTTTGGAAGTAGGTGGAGGCAGTAGTATCTGGAAGGTCGATGTTGACGGAGGAAATCCCATTCCGCTCGCTAAAGACAGGAGTGAGAATTATACGTCTGGATGGTCTCCGGACGGCGAGTGGATTGCATTTCAATCCACATTGACCAGTGAAAAATCGGAGGTGTGGATTATGCGCAACGACGGTTCTGAACGGAGGCAACTTACCTTCAGCGGTGGTGGGCCGAACTGGTCACGGGGACCCTGCTTCTCACCGGATGGGCAATGGCTGGCTTTTGTCTCTAACCGGAACGGGTCAGACGGAGAAGATTTTGGGGATGTGTTCGTGGTCTCCCTTTTGACAGATGAAACACAACAGGTCACACACACTGATGGCCGCGTTCTCGATTTCCGCGTCACATGGGGCAAGTAAAGCCGTTCGGCTCGCTTTGCAATGTTATTGCTTTGATATCATACATTTTTTTCTGATACCGTTCTACCAGGGTATCATTGCCTTCTTCAACTGTCATTTGGAAATTAAATGAACTCTAACAATCAAAGGCAAAACTTAGCGCTGGGGTGCAGTGAACCCAGTAATGCTTATCATAATCTTGCAATTTCATAATCAGGCCCTTCGGGGAACGAAATATGATCGGACGAACCCTCAACAACCGTTACACGATTACTGCCCGCCTCGGCAAAGGGGCCATGGGCACTGTCTACCGCGCCACCGATACGCAGAGCGGACGAGATGTGGCGCTCAAAGTCATCTCCAGCGAACTGGTCTTTGATTCTGATATGCTGGAACGCTTCAAGCGCGAAGGCGAAGCACTTAGCAAACTCAAACATCCCAACATTGTCGAATTTCTGGATGCGTTCCAACACGAGGAACATTATGTGATCGTGATGGAGTTCGTGTCTGGTGGCAGCCTGCATGAACTGATCAGCAAGGGACCTCTTCCGGTCGAGCGCGCCAACAGCATCGCCCTTGAGTTGTGCGACGCACTGATCCGCTCCCATCACTTGAATATCATTCACCGAGACCTCAAACCAGAGAATGTTTTGATTGCTGAAGATGGCACATCTAAGCTGGCTGATTTTGGTGTGGCGCGCCTGAGCGAAGGAACGCGCATGACACGCAGTGGAACACAGGTCGGCACACCGTATTATATGGCGCCCGAAGCCTGGGAGGGGAAAACGCTGGATGCTAAGGCTGACATCTGGTCGTTGGGAGTCATTCTATTTGAAATGTTGACTGGGCAAGTGCCTTTCGGCGGAGATACTGGCGCGGCGGTGATGAATAAGGTGCTCACCACGCAACCGCCTGATTTGAAGAAAATCCGCGCGGACGTGCCAACTGGCTTAGTAAAAATCATCAGCCGCATGCTTGTGCGGGACAAGAATCGCCGTTACCAAACCATGCGTGAAGTAGCTGTCGATATCGAGCATGTACAGCCCTCGCAGGTACAGACAGTAAATCGCGCAGCCAGCGCGCGGCAGAAACAGTTTATAGTCGCAGGAATGGTCTTATTCGTAGTGGTAGTCGGGGCGGCTGCGCTCTTTGGAAATCTGGGGAATATCTCTGTCGGGAGCAGCCCCACCGTCCAAACTCGGACCATTTTACCAACAGATCAATCTTCCTCCACGCTTCTACCTGTGGAAGCGACAGCGACTCCTCTTGTGGCACAGGCGACGGCCACGCCAGTTTGTGTTTCTGGTTCAAGTATTTTTTCAGAAACCCTCTCAAAGGCGGATACCTTTTCGAACCCAATTCTGAGCTCCCTGGCCGACATTGTACCCACTTTTGAAGATGACTTTTCAGAAATTGGTAGGGGGTGGGCGGAAAATCGTATTCCTGGGGCTTGGGAAAGTGGCAAGATGGAGATCGTAGATGGCGTTTTGCGCTTTACCGATGTAATAGGTCAGAACTTGGTAGATACAGGGAATTGGTCGAATGCGCAAGATTTCGTGTTTGAAATAGACCAGCGTTTAGTAGAGGGCTTTCAAACGACAGAGCAGCGGATCACCTTTCACTTATATCCCAGCAGCTTAAACAACTATCACCACTTCAGCCTTCAGATCTATCAAAAAGCTGGATACTGGACTTTCCGTAAAAGTGCTGACCCCTCTGGGGAAGATATCGCCGAGGGACGCTGTACGCTTAATTCAATAGGAGAGTGGAACCGCATTACACTTATCGTCAAAGATGAAGAGCTGGCAATCTTGATCAACGATCATCCGGCTTATTATCTACAGGATCCTGAGCTGGTCGAGCCTGGTTTTATGCATCTAATCTGCCGCTCGCCTGCAGTTGCAGTATGCGAATGGGATAATGTTAAGTTTTGGAACTTGGATAAACTTCAATAGCTTCGAGAAAAATGAATTTTGAATCCAATTGAGAGGTCAGAGCATATTTTACGATGACAGTTCCTGCCCCTGCATCTGCCAAATGTAACAAATCAGGTTTTGTCAAAGCCTTTTCATTCACACAAACGAAAGATAAACCCATGACCCTCGACCCTATCTTTACCCTCAGTCCCCAACAGCAATCCTTTTCCAGCTCAGAGGTGGAAGAGGCTGGCGCGCCGCGCATTACAGCCTTTGTCAATTTCTGGAATATCGCCGCGTTAGCCTGGGGTGGGTCGGGCGGCACGAAACCCACACTTGAATCCCAGTTGAACGAAGG
>DAINRK010000445.1:0-4247 GCA_036741855.1 Anaerolineales bacterium | reverse complement strand
ATACGGCAGGATTCGCTCAGGCCAGTGGGAATCTATTCGATTCCGCGCGGCGAGTCCGACGTCCAGGTGGAGGCGTTTGAAGGGGTGTTGGAGGGCATGCCTGTCTACTTTATCAATGGCGATCCGATCCGCGCCAGTGGATCCGTCTATTCATCCAACAACAAACTGGATGCTGAAAAGTATTCGTTCTTCTCATTGGCAGCTCTCGAGTTGCCGCGCCAGATTAATTGGACGCCCAACATTATTCACGCGAACGACTGGCATACTGCGCTGGCGTCTTATGGTAATCTCGTGAGGCGCTGGGAGGATAAAAAGCATCGGACAGTTTCGGTCGTAACGATACACAACCTGCCATTTATGGGACCCAATGTAAAAGAGATTCTTGAGTCTTATGGTTTGCCCCTTGCGAATACTGATCTCCCGGACTGGGCGCGCGTCATGCCCATGCCGCTTGGGTTATGGGCATCCGATGCGATCGTTGCTGTTTCGCCGACTTATGCTGAAGAAATCCTGCACCCCGAATTTGGATGTGGCTTACAGGACTTTTTGAAGAATCGCTCCGAAACGCTGTATGGCATCTTGAATGGATTGGATACGGCCTCCTTCGACCCTAAAACTGACTCCACGTTTGCAGCGAATTTCAACGCCGAAACGCTTTCCGCCCGCCCGCGTAATAAATCTGCATTGCAGGAAAGGGTTGGGCTGCCGGTTGTATCTGATGCGCCTTTGTTGGGCATGGTCTCGCGCATGGACCAGGCTAAAGGGATTGACATCGCCCTCAAAGGACTCAAAATGCTTGGAAAGCAGAATTGGCAGTTTGTCGTGCTCGGTGCGGGGGATGCGAAGCTCGAAGCGGCAGCAAAAAAATTACAGGATGAAATGCCCGATCGTGTGCGCGTGGAAACGCGTTACGATGCAAAACTGGCGCGCCAAATTTATGGCGGTGCGGATATCTTTCTTATGCCTTCGCGGTATGAACCATGTGGGATTTCGCAGATGATTGCCATGCGTTATGGATGCGTGCCGCTGGTCCGCGCGGTGGGTGGATTGCATGATACAGTCACAGACAGTGAAACAGGCATCGTTTTTGTAGATGCAACGGTAAGGTCCTTCAATAATGCGATACGTCGGGCGCTGAATCTGTATCCATACCATTCCCGCTGGCTCAATCTTCAGAAGGCGGGTATGGCATTGGATTTCTCCTGGCATAATTCTGCGAGGAAATACTTTGAGCTGTACAAAAAGTTGATGGAACAGTCACTTTCTTCAGCCGGTGCAATTTATAACGCAGCCCGAGAAAAATAAGAAAATATAAGCAGTTCAAGTTTAGCCTCAAAAAAATACGTATATAAGGATAATTCATGAAAATTCGGGCGGTGATTCTTGCAGGCGGTGAAGGCTACAGGCTGGGTGCACTTACAGAAAAACGTACCAAGCCTGCAGTTCCTTTTGCGGGAAAGTATCGCATCATTGATTTCACACTTTCCAATTGTGTCAATTCAGGTATCTTTGATGTTTTAATATTGGCGCAGTATCGTCCGCAATCTCTAATTCAGCACATTGGCGTCGGTGCACCCTGGGACCTGAACCGCGACTTTACAGGCGGAGTAAAAATCCTTACGCCCTATAAAGCCCGCCATGATTCGGATTGGTATGCAGGCACGGCGGATGCAGTCCAGCAGAATTTTAGTTTTGTCAAAGAAGGCAATCCAGATCTGGTTCTCATCCTTGCAGGCGATCATATCTATACGATGGACTATGAGCCAATGATCTCTTTCCATATGGATCATCATGCAGACCTGACCATGGGTACCATTAGTGTTCCTCTGGACGAGGCGTCGCGCTTCGGCGTTATCACTACCAACGCCAAATACAAAATTACTTCTTTTGTAGAGAAACCTGCCAATCCAACTTCAGCCCTCGCAAACATGGGCGTGTATCTGTTCAACCGCGAATTGCTGGATAAAGTCTTATGGGAGGATCGCCAGCAGGATGATTCGTCGCACGATTTTGGGAAAGATATCCTCCCACGTCTCGTAAAATCCAGAGCGCGCATATTTGCTTTTCCCTACAGCGGCTATTGGATGGATGTCGGTACGGTTTACTCCTACTGGCAGGCACACATGGATATGCTTTCTCCATCACCTCCTCTCAAACTCTATAGCCGCAGTTGGATCATTCATACGCGAACTGAAGAACGACCGCCTGCGCGTCTGCCAGCCACTGCACACGTCTATGCCAGCATGATCTGTGATGGTTGTTTTATTGAAGCCGGCGCGCGCGTCGAAAGCAGTGTCCTCTCTCCGGGTGTGATCATCCGCTCAGGGGCAGTTGTGCGTGAATCCATCATCCTCACAGATTGTGAGATTGCAAGCGGAGCGGTGGTCGAACGCGCCATCATTGATAAGCGCGTCCACATCGGAGAAAACGCGCGCATCGGTGGTGGGGTAGCCACGGCCGAAGTTAAAATTTCATTGGTAGGTAAGAATAGTGTCGTACCTGCTGGCTGTGTTGTGGAGGCAGGCGCGGAAATCGGAACGGATGTTGCTCTATCCGATTATGATGAAAATATCGTTCGAGATGGTCAGCCCATTCAAAAACGGAGATCTGCAAATGAAATTTAAACGTTCAGGTGGAATCTTGCTGCATCCCACAAGTCTTCCTGGTCCATATGGGATTGGCGATCTCGGTCCGCAGGCATATCGCTTTGTGGACTGGCTGGCATCCACTGGCTGCAAACTTTGGCAGATATTACCATTAGGGCCTACAGGTTATGGCGATTCGCCTTATCAGTGCTTCTCTGCCTTTGCGGGAAACCCATATCTCATCGGTTTTGATGCATTGATCGCAGATGGATTGCTGACCCAGAATGATTTTTCTGATATGCCAGACTTCTCTGCCTCGCGCGTAGACTTCGGCAGGTTCATCCCATGGAAATTGAATCAACTAGGACGTGCGTACTCAAATTTTGTCGCTCTGAGCCAGAACGATGAGTCTTTACATAACGAGTTCAATTATTTCTCCGCTGAGAATGCCGCCTGGTTGGATGATTATACGTTGTTCATGGCGCTGAAAGAAGCAAATGGCGGGGGAGCGTGGAATAACTGGGATGCATCCATTCGCAAGCGGCAACAGTCGGCCATGGATAACGCTCGCAAAGAACATGCCGAAACTGTTAGACGCCATTCATTTTATCAATTCCTGTTTTTTCGCCAGTGGAATAAATTGCGCGCCTACGCAAACGAACGCGATATTAAGATCATTGGGGATATCCCGATCTTTATTGCATATGACAGTGCAGATGCGTGGGCAAACCCTGAACTATTCTTCCTTGATGAAGATAGCCTGCCAACTGTTGTGGCTGGCGTGCCGCCAGACTACTTTTCACCGACCGGGCAGTTATGGGGAAATCCGCTCTATCGCTGGGATGTTCATAAAGGAACAAGCTATGCATGGTGGCTGGAGCGGTTTCGAGCAGTCTTGAAAACTGTTGACATTGTGCGCCTCGATCATTTCCGCGGCTTCGCGGGGTATTTTGAAATCCAATTTGGTCAACCAACCGCCGAGCATGGTCGCTGGGTGCCTGGTCCTGGAAGTGATTTTTTCGACGCAATTGATTCCCGTTTGAGTGATGGACTGGCGACGCCTGAAATCGAGCTTCCTATCATCGCTGAGGACCTGGGTCTTATCACGGCCGATGTCGTTGCATTGCGAGAGGAATTTCGATTGCCGGGTATGAAGATTTTACAGTTTGGCTTTGTCGAGCCAAAAGATCCCTTCCTTCCACACAATTATCCGGTCAATTGTGTGGCTTACACCGGTACACATGATAATGACACTGCATGTGGATGGTTTGAATCTGCACCAGAGAAGGAGCGCAGTTTTGCTCTTCGATATTTAGGTAGAGATGGAAGTGATTTTGCCTGGGATCTGATCCGCGCTGTTTGGTCTTCAGTGGCGGTGTATGCCATCACACCAATGCAGGATTTGCTGAGTTTAGGTACGGAAGCACGCATGAATTTCCCGTCACGGTTAGGTGGTAACTGGGAGTGGCGCATGAAAGAAGAAGATATGAGCGAATCTTTGGCGAAGCGATTGGGCGAGTTCAATGAACTTTATCTTAGATGAGAAAACAGTCTGCCGAAGATGGCAGACTGTTTTTGTATATGTCATTGCGAGCGTTCTTCGGTGGCACTTGCACGCCAGGGCAAGTTTGCGAAGCAATCTCCTCGCCCCGGCAGTAGAAA
>DAINRK010000444.1:0-4254 GCA_036741855.1 Anaerolineales bacterium | reverse complement strand
AATTATCATCGATTGCCTCGTAATTTCCGGTATCATACTTGTGATTGGATGGCGATTCGAAGATGGGGTTCAGGTAGAGCGCGGTAATCCCCAGATCGGTGTCGGTGGAAGAGTTTCCGTCATTGAGATAATCAAGTTTATTGATTAGCCCCTGCAAATCGCCGCCCATAAAGTTGTTGGTGGCGGGTGCGCTTCCCCATGCCACAGTGCCAGAAGGATCGTTGCCGGTGTTCCCATTGCGAAAACGTTCCGGGAAAATTTGATAAACAACTGCATCGCGCATCCATTGCGGCGTATCAAAACTGCCCAACGACGCATCAAGCGGAATATAAGTGAAGTCGCCACTACCTGGTTCGGCGCTCTGCATGCCATAAGAGTTGTACCAGGCCGATGCAGAACCATCTACCAGTTTGAAGCGATACCAGACCTGTCCGCTATTGGCGGGAACCGTATAAGTCCAGTAATCCCAACTGGCATCTGAACTGGTCTTGCTCATCGCCGCGTTCGTAACGGAGCCAGCCCAGATGCGCAAAGTCACACCGGTCAAGTCATTCTTGTTCGTGCGAATTTTTACTACTGTGGTTTGGGAGGTGGTTGGAAACATGATACTCATGTACGCAGCTGTTTGATCATGGTATACGCCATTCCACCACACGTTATTATCAATTGCCCCCACATCGGCTCTCGCTGATCTGGGCTGGACAGCCGATACAACCAGCATCATGGTAACAAGCAAAATCCATTTGTTGATACGCATTTTTGTGCCTCCTTGGGGGTTTGCCGCTTGTCTCATTACAGTAAGTAAACTTTTTGAACCGCTTTGCAGGCTGAAATCAAAACCTGAAGTTTACCTAATTAGGCGGCACTCCGTAATTGTTTCTATGACAGGGATAATTTTGACTTTTAGAATCAAGATCATTATATAACACGGAAAACTTATGAACAGCATATTTTAAGGGGAATAAGGAAAATACATCGTTTTGGCGGTACCTGAAACATGTGAAGCTAGTCATTAATCGCGCTTTTCATCTTAAGCGGACCTGTTAACGGGCTCCGAACTCCTTGGCCTTCCCAGCAGAAACCGAACATGCGCGCGTTGAAGATGATAGATCGCTCCCCCAAATAAAGCACCGCAAATGGCGATGATTGCTCGCAAAAGACTGGCACCTGGTCCGCTTTGAAACCCTATAAGTATTTCCAGAATGAGTGCACTAATACTTGCTATGAATAGAAGCCGCAGCAGATCCCGTCGCCAGGACAATTCCGCGCGGCCGCGCCACTCCGCGGAGATATATCCCAAAACAGTGAATGCAGCCAGATGCTCCAGCAACCTGAAATTTATAGTTACATTGTCAAGGACAAGCTGATCTGTCAGGCCAAGAACGCCATGCCAGGAACGTAGGGGCTGGACCGGAGGCCAAAGAGCTGAGAAGAGGAGATAAATAATAAAGATGGGAATCAATCGAATCAGAGTGGCACGCTCAAACCTATGGTCAGAAGCAGGTCTGGGAATAGCAGCTAGCGCAGCGGTAAGTATGGCCATCCCGATCAGGTTGATGAATCCAAATTGAGGCTGTGATATTAGGCTTGGTCCCATCCCCACAAAAAACCAGGTTGTGGCAGCAATTGCAACGCGTCCAAGAGAGCGCGGGCTAGGTGGCCCCCACCATTGCTGAAAGGTATCACTGAGCACGATAGCTCCACACACACCGATCAGTGCAGTGAGCAGCCAGCGACCGATATCATCCGTGATTAGCCTGTTGACCCAAAGAAGGGGCACCAATAAATAGAGTAGTCCCATTAATGGGACCTCGAGTGCCAGGCTGCCTAACAATCGTGGTGACATGGCGATGCGTGATGCAAACAGGTCATGGAGAATGGCGCCCAGCCATGCCCCTAACGTATTCATCCCCAGATCCACAAATGAGGGCGTGCGTGCGGGCATAAAAAGCTGACCCATCTCAGCAACCGCACTGATGATCAGCCCCAGCAGAATTGCCCCTCGCTGACTGCCTTGGGTGAGCCGGTAGAGGAATCCCACTGGCAGAAACAGGATAACGTTTCTGATGGCATCGCGCGGTCCGACGTCGAGCGAAAGGTTATAACTATCAGGCTGAGCAAGATAAAACGGATTCCATGTGAGAAGAAAGATTAGCAGAACAATATAACCCAGTACTGCTGCAGCCAGCCGCTGACCAGTCTGATTTGAGCTGAAAGTCATTTGCATAAATGATTATGTTTATGAATACAAGGTTGAGAAAAGTAAGTGCCCATCAGGATGGCATCAATGAACGCTGTTTTTATTTCCCTGTCGTCTTCCGGTATGACTCATTGCTAATTTTCCTCTATCATATGAGTCGAATGGGACAGGGTAACAGAAGAGAGAGTCCGACGTTAATTTTATATGGAAAGGCCTGTAAAGAATCGTGCCTATTCGATTTCGTAGATCCTTCACCATATTCCCTGGGGTCAAAGTAAATGTAAGTAAAGGTGGCATTAGCCTATCGGTTGGGAGGAGAGGCGCCACGCTCAATTTCAGTAAACGGGGAGTGCGCCAGACCGTGGGCATACCAGGTTCCGGTCTTTCCGAGAGTTCCTATATTATCAAGAATAAATCCGATGAAGACGATGAGGAAAAGCGAGAAGAAAAGGACGACGAACGACCAGAAGAAACGGCCCGGGACTCTGATGAACGAAACGACATTCCTGAACGAGAGACCAGCCGTCGTAGCGCATCGCCCTGGATGCTTCTTTTGGGAATCGTCGTCATCTATCTTGGCGCTGTAGTCCTTAACCTAATCCCTGTAAATTTCCTTAGCCAGGTATTGCACTGGCTGACCGACCTGATCAGACAGGTCGGTCTATAAAAAACTCAATTACTTGTTTTTCTTTTCGTTCTTCAGTTTTCGCTTCTCCTTAATATTGAGTTTAGGTTTTTTCTTCTTTTCCTTGTTGCCTTTATCTTTCTTTCCATTTCCACTCATGATAGTCTCCTTTCTTGTTCCAGCCTGCAATCGCAAGGCTTTTTGAAAACTTTAATAAGGATAGCGCAGAATAGGAGATCTGACAATTCCCTAGTTCTCACTCTGTGAGCAACTTATCACACCACTCAATGAGTTGTACCAAAAGTGACGGGTTGGCAAAGGTAGCGTTCTTTCCTTTCAGATCTGAGTCAAGGACCCCATGCGCCCTCGAGCACGCGCCTCAGACATGAACTGGTATTCTATGAGATATCGTTGTCTGCAGCGTTTCGGCCAGAGGCGGCCAACCTACTGGGACAATTGCATTCGCAACCGGATCGCGCATCAGGGAAACAGCTTCTCCCAATAGAAAAATCTGCACTTCATGACCTGCCTCAGCCAGTGCATTTCCGTGCAGGAATGGAAATGCGGCTTTTGTCGGATCATCAGATCCCCATGCACTCTTGACTAATACTTTCATGTGCTACTCCCATTGTGCCCTCTTCATCATTCGTAAGTTTGACTACTGTTTCCCATCCAGTAGGGTTGACGCATCAATCTAGCACCCCGGCGCAGAGCCCATTCCCTCATAATAGCTCGCCTCAGTTTGAAATTGTTCTGCATCGCCGGGGCAATTGCTATTTTTGGTTTGTTATCTTTTTAATAACTTGATCGTGCGATTGGTAAAGAGCAACCCAAGAATGGCTGTGAAAGCCAATCCTAAAATGGGATCCCTGGTTTGGTAGAGGCGTTTTTCTGGACTCAAAATAACCAGCACGGACCGATCTTAATTTTTAGGAGAGGCGAGTGGAGAACCTGCAGCGGAATCGCCAGAGGGCAAATTCTCTGCATACTCGAATGCCGAGGTTACATTCTCGAAGATATTGAAATATTCAGTAAAACCCACCAGGTCGAGTGCTTCGCGAATATTTTCAGGTACCTGGGCCAGAATCACTTCGCCGCCGTTGTGGTGTTTGCTATTCCGCTGCGCCTCCCCGAGTGCACGGAACCCTGCACTGGACATATACTCCAGTTGACTCATGTCGATCACTACTTTGTATTTTCCACGATGGTTAGCGGCTTCAAGTGCCTGTGCAAGCCGTGTAGCTACGACGCTGTCCACACGACCGCTGATTGTGATCAGGTCGATATGTTGAAACTCTTTGACAGTGACTTCCATCGCTCATCCTCCAAATTTGAAGACTAATTGCTTAAGGACCTGCACGAGCTTCTACATCTCAACGAATGATGTGTATGTTACTACAACTTTGCTATAAATAATTCATATATATTT
>DAINRK010000443.1:1154-4257 GCA_036741855.1 Anaerolineales bacterium | reverse complement strand
TGCACGCTGTGTTGGGCAGGCTATTTTCCTCCAAACACTTTCTTAGCAAGTTCCGGTTGAATAATTCCCATTGAAGTATATTCTTGATTGCTCAATATGATGATGACCGTCTTATCTTGGGGATAACGAGCGATGCTGGTGACAAATCCCTCGATTCCACCACCGTGTGTGATGATCTGGCGACCGTCTTCTAGACCGACCATCCAACCATATCCATAAGCCATTCCATCTAAATTGGGGATGGCTACATGCGCCGCAAAAACCTGATCAACATAATCCTGTTGCAGAAGTTGTTTCGTGTAAAGCGCCTGATCCCAGCGATAAAGGTCTTCAACGGTCGAATAAAGACTGCCTGCGGCATAGGGAATGGACATGTCCACAAAGTCAGCTTTATTGAAGATACTTTTGTATCCAGTAGCGAGGTCATCCTGGTTGTGGTCATAACCAGTGTTCATCATGTCAAGCGGGGTGAATATGTGTTCTTGCAGAAATTCCTCATAAGATTGGCTGGAAACGCGCTCAATAATGTGACCCAATAAGATATATCCTGAGTTGCTATAACTCCATCTTTCACCTGGTCGGAAGTCAAGTGGCTTATCTTTAAATCGATTGATGGTCTGCTCCGGGGGCGATGGTGTGGCCATGGTACTTTTGTATTCGGGAAAGTCCGTGAAATTCGGAATACCCGAAGTATGTGTTAGGAGATGGTGAATGGTGATTGCCCCCCAAGCTTCTGGACATTCAGAGAGATAATTGCAAATAGGATTCTGCACATCAAGCTTATCTTGTGCTTCAAGGATGATAATTGCCATAGCTGTAAACTGCTTCGTGATCGAGCCGAGACGGAATTTTGTTTGGGGCGTGTTGAGAATTTTTTGTTCACGATCGGCAAAGCCGTAACCTTTACTCAGAAGAACTTCGCCATTACGGGCGATTAAAACTGAGCCGCTGAAGGACCCAAGGCGGACAAGTGTGTTGAGATAGGTGTCGATTTCCGATGCAGGGATGGATGCAATTTGAGCTGCTGGAACTGAAGTGGTAGAGCTTTGAGGCGTAGGGTTGACGGTTAAGGGTGTAGAACAGCTTGTCAGCAAGACTGCCAGCACGAATTTAAGAAAGTGTGCCCTTCTGGAAGTGAAGCCGTTCATGAAAATTTCTCCTTCATTCGAATGAAGTATTCCTGATAGGTTTGTTTATCGCGTGCGGTCACGCGCTTCCACTTGCTGACGAAGTCCTGAGGAGTAAGTGGCATGATGGTTTTTGTAATCCGTGAACAGAGTCGAGCATACAAGAAAACCCCCGACTGGGCAAGTACAATAGCGTTTCAGATGTAAAAGGATCGCTCCCTTATTCAGAACTTTCGTGCTGACAGGAAAGAATCTTTATGCCAGGTTGCATATATAAGCTGGGCACAGTCAATGATCTGTACCCAGCCTGTTCAACGTAGTCTCTGGTATTGACCAGCACGGTCAACTTACGGGTAACTGGGGTAACTGACCGATCTACATTTGACACTGAAGTTGTCAACGAATGCAGTCACCTCACCGTTCGCGTTGACGGTTATGTGGAAGTTTTCATGGATCATGAAGTTATTTCCAGGTCCCTGGCCGATGATTCTGAAATTGTTTACAAAAGTTTGCTCGAAGCCCACCCTGCCATTGAAAGTTCCCTGGGTCACGCCTGTTGCCTGGTATTTGGCACCTGTGGTAAGTCCTGTGCCGCTAACTCCCTGCGGTTGAAAGTGGTACTTGCTATGGAAACCACCCCTGCTGTCGATCGTAGTGACGAACAGTACGTGCAGTGTTCCGCTAAGTTGGACGAATTCTCCTGCACCTCCCGCAGCGCAGGGAACAAACACAAATATATCGGTCGGGATTCGAACGTTATCTGTGACTGTGGTGGCTTTTGCTGAGGCTTGCGCCACACTGAGTGAGGCAATCAATACGAGCGCGACTGCCAGCAAAACAAATCTTGATATAACTGGCCTGGCAGACAATATCTGATTTCGAATTCTATTCATGCTAACCTCCTTAATTTAGGTTCGATAGAGTTGACTTGCAGGTGTATAAAGTTCCTTCGATCCAATCAATTGACGTCACCTCCTTAGATCGATCTGGCAAATAGCCAGCCACATAAAAGCGACTCCCTAATACCCTCCCGGCAAAATCAGGCTTCCACCCGGAGTTCTTTATTCATTATAGAGATTTTGCTACGGAAAGCAATAGGGAATTGTTTACAGTATTATCCCGGCGTGCTCTCATTGCCTGTGTGCAAACCATATCGTTCGTCCGTCTTAGTTACATCCGATCACCTGATAGACCTCGGTCCTCGACATAGAGAGTAAAGGCATATACCATTCGGGATGCATTCTTAATTGTGGCGCATGGAAACTCATCCCGACTGCTCCAATATAAATGTGACTGATTCTACTTTTACAAACGAGATTGAGGCTTCTTTGCCTGCCGAGGTTGATATCATATGGCAAAGGGATGGTCACTCTCTCAGTCAGGGGGCTGATCCAGGCGCCCCCATCTGCTGCCGAGTACCCTTGAAGCCGACCTGATGACTGGACGATTAACTCGGTCGCCGATATTAAGATGCGCGCGTCCAGAGGCAGGTTCTCGTCCATCCAATCCATGGCTACCAAATCGTCCTGACCAAGAATATTGCAGCAATATGAAGGATAAAATTCATAATGCAGCAGAGCATTCCCGACAATCAGCCCGCTCAATAAAACGCCAATCGTTCCGCTCTTCAAAATACGAAGTCTGCCTGGAATTGCCTGGTTGCGCGTCAAAGTCTGCTCCAGGCCTGCGAGCCCTAATCCGCCGAGAAAGGATAAAGGGAGATAGAGGATCATTTCAACGAACGGCCTGTCAAGCAGGGTCAGATTGGCAAAGCGCGGTATTATGTTTGTCGTGGTTATAAAAAGACTGCAAAGCAATAGAAATATTGCAACGATATTTGCGAATGTCAATTGAGGATATGTCTTTTGAGCGAAAATGAATAAAAATAGTATGACGAATGTAAACAGGAAATCCCTGGAACCATAGGGCTCGAAGAGCGGCTTGAGTATCTCTTGTGTTTGTATAAAGATAATTGC
>DAINRK010000443.1:0-1144 GCA_036741855.1 Anaerolineales bacterium | reverse complement strand
TAGTAGTATCCCGAGAATGGTCATATAAAAAACGAGGGTTCGCCGCAACGCGGAAAGATTTTGCCACCATTTCGCCGCTAAGAAAGCGACGATAGCGATCCCGATGATCACAAGCGATCTGCTATGAAAAAAGCCCGATATTAAAATCCCTGACCCAAGCATTGCATAAAGGGCCCAACTCTTTCGCCTCGTCAAAGTATCCTTGTTCCTGACAGCGAGGTAAGCTACACCCAAAACAAACTGGATCAGCGCAAGGCTGGTCAGTGCGGGATATTTCCCCCAATTTACAGCGTAGGCAGGCATGGACCATCCGAAGCTGACCAGGAGCACCGCGAATACTCCGGCGCTGTTTGATTTGGTTTCATGCTTAATGAGAAAGAACGCGGATAGAGGGATGACAGCCAAAATCATCTGTCCCAAAATCAGCATGGCTTTTGTTAAGTCTACATTCACGATGGATGCGACAAAAGCAGCGAGAAAATGAAAGCCGATATGATAATAATCTGTGGTCAGCCATTGGAATGACACGTCTGCGTTTGAAGGCTCGATATTCACCAGTAAGTTTTTTATGATTGCATAGTGTCGAGCTGAGTCGAAGTACAACGGGAAGATGACGTCTGAAACGAAAGCAAGCCGAAGAAGAATGGATATCGAAAACAATAAAAGCAAGCTCCATAACATGGGCCTTGAATAATGAGCGGCTCGTTTGTTGATTCGAAATAATAGTATGACTAGAAAAACCGTGAGAGAGATTATGATAATGAGAGTACTAAACTCTGGCAGATGATTGATTCCCAATATGTACCACAGCAGGGATAGGAGAGAAATTGGCAAGATCCAACCAGCCAACCCAAGAGAAAAATATTCTTCTTCTGACAATTTGTCCCCAAAAATTAATTTCATCATCCAGTAGATAAAAGTCTGACCCAGGAATATAAGCCAGAGAATAACAAGCACCAGCAATAGATTACCCTGCAGGACTGATAAACCATCTGATAGCGGCCTCATGAACTGCTCCTGGATTTATCACATGCTTCCGCTTGTTGACCAAATCCTGCGGTGTTGAAGGCATGTGGCTTCCCTTTGCCTGATTTTACAACGAAGTGATCGTCACTTTGCTCCCTTCGTTTCACTTCTTGACTTT
>DAINRK010000442.1:0-4270 GCA_036741855.1 Anaerolineales bacterium | reverse complement strand
GGTGATCGCGAACGATCCGTATGTGGACCCGAAACAAATGCTGGATGCAGGCGTCACGCCCGCTGACAAAGAAGCGGTCATGCGCGAGTCGGATTATGTGAGTCTGCATACCCCACTCACCGAAGAAACACATCATATGATCGATGCACATTTGCTTGCACTTATGCGTCCCTCATCCTATCTGATCAACACTGCGCGAGGTTTGCTCATCGAAGAAGAGTCGTTGCTGGATGCGGTCCAAAGCGGAAGAATCGCCGGCGCCGCGTTGGATGTTTTGTCGACCGAGCCACCGTCACCGGATCATCCTTTTCTGCATGATGACCGGTTCTTCATCACGCCTCATTCTGCCTGGTGCTCGGAGGAATCCGACGCGGCCGTGTGGGAATGGGCGGCAGGGAATATCGCGTACGCCTTACGGGATGAAAGACCTCCACATGCTGTAAATCAGATATAAATCTTATTGCCTGCGCCTGACTTCGTAGAGACTGACCAACCGCGCCACGAGAATAGCAACATACAACACACCGATGGTTGCCTCCAGACCGGCCAACATGCGCGCCCACATATTCGCAGGCAGGATGTCCCCATATCCCGCGGTACTCAACGTGACCAGGCTGTAATACACAAACTGCTGCCAGCGCACTGGTGCACCAAGTGTATTATCCACAAAAGAACCGGGGAGGAAAGCTTCCAACATTCCGTAGACAGGGACAAAAAAGAAGGAAAGCAAAAAGTACACCGCGCATGCCGCATAGATAACATCGGCTGTGACTTGTTCGGCAGTGAAGATATAGCGCATCAACACCAGGATGATCGTACTGTGAAAAACGATCAGAATAAATGAAGAGACTTGAATCTTCCAGAAACTGGTCGGGTCAAAGGCGTAGATCACTGTCATGACCAGCCAGATCACCGCAATACTAATAGACCATGTGATGTGGGCGCGGCTGTCACTGGTGATAAAAATACCTACGATAAATAACGCCGCGTACAATGCTGCAAAGCCGATCAATGAAATGATGCTTCCGCTGCTGGTAATGGGATAAAGCATATTGAGCAGGACGATCAGGATGAGCACATATTTGGCTCGCCCCTTTATGACATCGTGGGTTCGAGTTCCCATATCAGCACCTCAGAAAGTTTTTCAATTCAAAATTGAAAGATAGACACGGCAGTTCAAGAGTATTTTACTCGCAGGTTCTGAGGATACTGCTAAAATTCGGACATCCACAGAAAGATATATATGGGAGAACAGACGATGAAGGACCTGGAGAATATCAACGTGGTTGTGACCGGAGCTGCTCGTGGATTGGGTGCAGCCATATCATTAGGATTATCAGATTTGGGTTGCAACCTCATTATGTGTGGACGCTCATTGGATGCATTAGATGTAACCGCAAGTCACATCGAAACCAGGACGGGGCGGCGACCTCAAACGTTTGTAGTCGATCTTGCTGATGCCGAAAGCGTTGAAACCGCGACAAAAGAAATCCTCACAAACTTTCAGATCGTGGATATTTTGATCAACAATGGAGCGGCGTGGCTCGGGCAGCGCGACACTCCCTATGAGGCCGCAGAAGTTCTGTCTGTCATTAACTCTGCTCTTACCGGCACGTTTCTGTTTACACAGGCTTTAATTCCCGCCTTGCAAAAATCGGCGCGTCCAGATGTAGTTACAATAGGCTCCGTCAGCGGATTGCCTAATGTGAGTCTATACACTACCTCGGTTCCCTTTTACACGGCCAAACATGGACAAAGCGCTCTGGCGGATGGTCTACGTCAAATGTTTTTAGGAACGCCCATCCGTTCCATTTGTATTCACCCGCCGTGGATCGAAGATATTTCACCCCTCGATGAAAAATGGGATTCTGTTCCCTCGCGGACCAAGCAGGAAATGGTTACGAACCGCGATATTCTTGAGGCGGTCATCTACGCAATTACGCGCCCTCGACATGTCACAATAGCATCCATGATTATTGACTGCGACGTCAAGGGCATCGATTATCGAAGCCATCTAAAATCGTGACTATAATTTCCATACTATGAAAAAAGCCATCTCCACTGACCAAACTCCTGCCAACATCGCCAATGTGATGGAAGTGCTCACTGAGTCGCCAGCCAGATTGGACGCCTTGAGCAAATCAGTACCCGCGGAAAAATTCCGCCAGCCACTGGGTAAAGGCGAGCGGACACTTACAGAGGTGCTGGCGCATATGATCAACGGTGAAGCCATATCCTCTGAGATGATCTATCAGGCCCTGTTAGTAAAAGAGCCTTTGTTCGCAGATATTCACCCTGAACGGGATTGGGGCAAACTCTTGCGTTTCGACCTGCTGGACTTCGCCGAATTGGTGGCGTATTTCAAAATTCGTCGCAGGGTATTATTACGAGTGCTATCTGCGCTTAAGGAAGAGGGTTGGTCACGCTGTGTCCGAGAAGAAGGCAAGCAGCGCAAGGAATCCGTCTACTGGCGGGCGCGCACGATCGCCATGCATGAGTTGGACCACCTGGGAGATTTGGAAAGTAAACTCGGGAAGAAAGAAGCGGACACACTATGATCTCTCAACAAGCCCAACAAACACATGATCGTTCTCTCGTCTGGGATGCGCATGCCTGCTTCCCCCTCAATCCAAACTCTGATTTGACCGAGTTAAAAAGATACAGCGACTCTGGCGTCAATTTTGTCTCGCTCAACATCGGCATGGACATGGACTCTTTCGAGACTATCATGCAGGTGTTGGCGCGTTTTCGAAGTTATATCACTTCGCACTCTGAAAGTTATAACCTTGCTTTGACAGTGAAAGACATCCTGGAGGCAAAAGAAGCTGGAAAGCTAGCCATTGCATTTGACCTGGAAGGATCTGAACCCTTGCTTGGTAATCTTAATATGATTTCGTTTTACTATGAACTGGGCGTGCGCCAGATGTTATTAGCCTACAACAAAGATAATTTTGCCTCCGGCGGTTGCATGGAAAGTAATATCGGGCTGACAGATTTCGGGAGGGACGTGATTCGTGAAATGAACCGCGTGGGTATGGTCGTGGATGTAAGTCATATGGGTTATCAAGCTACTATGGAGGCGTTTGAGACATCCACCAAGCCCGTGATCTTTTCACATTCCAACCCTAATGCTCTGCGTGAACATGCCCGCAATATTTCAGATGAACAAATCAAAGCCTGTGCCAAAACAGGCGGTGTCGTCGGTATCAATGGTATTGGAGATTTCCTGGGCGGCACCAGCAGTGAACTCATCGTTGAGAATATTGAGTATGTGATGAATCTGGTTGGACCTAAACACGTAGGGATCGGTTTGGATTACGTTGTCGACAAACAGGAGCTCATTGACTACATCGAAGGACATCCCGATGTCTTCCCGCCAGAAAAGTTCAAAGACTACCTTTCATTTGTCGAGCCGGAGCAATTCCCTGAATTTACTGAAATCTTATATCAAAAAGGCTATAGCGAACAAATCATCAGTGGGATTTTGGGAGGGAATTTTCTAAGAGTCGCTGAAAAAGTGTGGAAGTGACTGGGAAAGCCCGCCGCATTCCGGTTGTGCTATTGGAACGGCAGTAGCTTGGTACACAATGTAGAGATTCCTGCTCGAATGCACATGCAAAACCCTTGACTTGGAGTCGACTCCAGGTGTTAGACTCTCCTTCGAGGTAACATCTGAAAATTGAAGAGGCCAGTGAAAAATACGGTCGTTCCGTGGATACGTTTGCTCAAAAAGAATCTGTTGGTAGCAAACATAAAATACAGGGACACAGCATGAACATAAGGAGAGATTAATGCAAAATGTAAAATCGGAACAAGAAGTAATCAATCTTTCCAAGGAGAAGTGGCGCTGGATGTCAGAGCGCAAAGTAGATTCCCTGGACGCTCTCTTCCATGAAAAGGCTGTCTTTGTTCATATGGGAGGCTCCTGGGGAAAAGAACGGGAACTCGATGTCATCAAAAGCGGAGGGATTCACTACAAGAATGCGGACATCCATGAAGTGTCGGTGAATATCATTGGCACAACCGCCATCCTTTTAAACAGAATTACGCTGCTAGCCGTGGTGGGCGGCAATGAGGTCACCAATCCCTTCGTGGTAACAGAAGTGTATGTGCAGCAAAGCGGTACCTGGACGTTAGCCTCACTCTCGTTTACAAGGCTACTTACCCCATAGCGACACTATTAACAGCAGAAACATAAGGAGAAAATGATGCAAACCTTAAAGTTGAACAATGGCGTGGAAATCCCTATTCTTGGTTTCGGTGTTTTTCA
>DAINRK010000441.1:0-4273 GCA_036741855.1 Anaerolineales bacterium | reverse complement strand
ATAATAACCCTATAAGGAGGGAAATCATATGCTCCCCGGATTAACTGCCCGTGAACAACAGATACTTGACCTCATTGCCGAAGGGATGACTAACAGGCAAATATCATCGAATCTCTTCATCAGTGAAGCCACTGTTGAAAACCACATCCATCATATTTTTATGAAACTGGGCATTTCAAACAGAGCGCAGGCTGTCGTGCGTGCCTTTCGATCAAGAATCCGCTTAACAAGTGACTTATTTGAAAATGAAGGGAATCCTTCATGACAAGATGCATCAAAATTACTATACTGTTGTTCATTGAGGTTGAGCGGGCCCCTCGACCAGAAAACATACTGGGAAACCCCAGTTGTTACAAATAAAAAATCAGAACCAAAAGGAAAAGGAGTAATACTATGGCTACAGGCGTATTGGAAATTGAGCTTCTGGGTGCTTTTATTAACACCCCGATGAAAGCAGTAGCGAGCGAACCCGGCGAACCGCCGACCCGGATTTTTGATATCCATGACGATGTGGTAGTAACCGTTGACTGGTCATTACCTCTGCCACTCGCACGAATGATTTGCGGCACATTTGAAGTGAATCTGTTCCTTGAGTCCCAGGGCAGAGGCAGAGAATTTGACATTGACGGTCCCACTCAAACGTTGGATCCCACAAAGACCGCATACCATGCGGAGATCCTAATCCCTCATGACACGATCGTACCTGCTGCAGGCGAAACGGATATCCCATACAAACTCACCGTAACAGTCAACTACCATGATCAGCTCGACAGACCAGGACCGATCGCTGGCTTCGTGGAACTTCCCTTGGTCCAGTACTATTTGGACGCATAAACACTGAGATCCACGAGTGTATATGTACTGGCCCTGTTGATAATTAATCCCGGCAGGGCCAGTATCGTTACTTAAAAGGAAATTCTCTTGAAGAGAGGGAAAGGCCAGCCTTGTGTCCAAAAAACATAAGAAGGTCAACGAAGCGATGCAAACAAAGGCGGATGACTTCAAACTTATAAATGGTATTACGGGGAGAATCGAGAAACGTCTGCATGCAGCAGACATCCAAACCTATGCTCAACTTGCCTTGCTTAGCCCACAAGAAATTCTATCGAAATTGGGGAAAGGAAAGGATTATTCCATCAGGCGAATCAAAGACGAGAATTGGCTCGGACAGGCACGTGGATTGACCCCTAAAGAGGTAGCGCATAGACCTCGCAAAAAAGAAACAGCCGGGCTGTCCATCCGTCAGCACTATGAGAATTTTACAATTGAATTCTTGCTGGACGAGAAAAATCTCGTGCGCCGCATACATGTGATGCACATTCAGAGCGAGGACGCGGATACATGGGCGGGTTGGAAAGTGGAACAATTGTTTGAATTTCTTGCCCGGCACATTGGAGTGCGCCTTCCAGATACGAAATCAGCCTATCCAGCAGCTTTTGAACCAGATATGCCGCGCCCGCCGTCAACTTTAACTGAGCAAACTTCTAAAGCCACCTCTTCAGGTCCATTAATAACTCCTATTGAGATCTCCGAGAAGAATACTGACGAACTACCTTCTTTGGCTGTTTCCTCCAAATCAATGCTCCAAATCGTGGCTTCGGCTGATACGCCCGCAGCCGCAACAGCTCTTCAGCAACAATCTTCGACGCTAGCGACAACAAGATCAATTGAAAAGATCACCTTGCTTGAGTTGAAAATATCCCTCCCTGACACAGACCAATCACGACGCAATCTTCCCCAAGATCAAGCCTTCGATTTGAGCTTGACTCTTGATCTCAGCCATGTCTCTCTTTCAGAGACATCCCAGCTTATATACACCGCGACGGTTCACGCAAAAAAACTGGGCGGCAGAAATCGACAACTGATCGGTCAAATACAGAAGACTGTGCCTTTTAATCACGTCCTGCTTTTGACGATTAGATGTGCCCCTTTATCGCAAGGCATTTACCGATTGGAAGCCCTCGTGACGATCGGGCTCACAGGTATGGAAGTTGGGCAACGGCAAAACCTTATGAGCTTTCTGGAGAGTGGTCCATTACAAGTTTATTAGGTTTCACTGTCCCACAGATTTTCAAAGCCAACCTCATCTAGCCAAGCTGTCCAGGGAGCTAAACTGAGGTCTTCAATGGGTATGACAGGATCTTCTCTCGATATAGGAGTATCCGCTGGCGTGCCCGGCGTGACTCCCATTTGCAGAAGGCCCTTACTCCCACTATGAATTGCATTCTCATCGCCAACTTCAACAACTCTCTTCTTGAATTTTGGCTCCCAATTCACAATAAATCGACGTCCGCAGGTCGGGCAGTACCAATCTTCCTCACCAGAGGAATGTTCTTTTTCCAAAACCATTACGTGATGTTGTTCGTTCATTAAAATACTCCTTGAATAATAGCCTATCAAAGTATCCATAACTTCTATCAGTATATCAACATGACGAATGAACAACTACATAGTTACCCTACATCTTCAATTTGCAAGTCGTTTTCTTTAGGATAAAACTAATTTAGAATATCGTCAATGGGGCCTTGCCCTTGGGAAACCTCTACTTTACTTTTTAGCATTTGAATGAAAATATGGTCCTACACGTAGTAAAATCAGGCGGGAAGTTCAAAGTGTAGACAAACAATGTTCATCATTGATGCCCACCTGGATCTCGCCTGGAATGCCATACAGTGGAATAGAAATCTACAAGAGTCCGCATACACGATCCGTCAACAGGAAGGTCACCTCGCAGATCCCGGGCGCGGACTGGGAACGGTCGCGCTGCCTGAGATGCGCAAGGGGCGCGTCACAGTTTGTTTCGCTACTCTGCTGGCACGCTCCACCGGCCGGATTGAACCAAATATAGATTATTCGTCACCATTGCAGGCTTATGCTACAGCGCAGGGACAGCTTGCTTATTATCGCGCCCTCAGTGAAGCAGGTGAAGTGCGATTGATCAAAAACATTATCGGGCTGAATGATCATATTGCAGATTGGGAAAATTGGGAAAGGAAGACACGAACCAATCAACCACCGCTTGGATTGATCATTAGTATGGAGAGCGCAGACCCGATTATGCAACCGGAACAACTGCCCGCGTGGAAAGAAGCAGGACTAAGGATCATTGGCCCCGCGCATTATGGACCGGGCCGTTATGCGGGTGGCACTTCTACTGAACTTGGTCTGACTCCAGATGGGATCACTTTATTGCGCGAGATGGAACGGCTCGATTTCATTCTTGACCTCACTCATTTATCGGACGAGGCGTTTTGGCAGGCAATGGATCATTTTGGGGGATCTGTGATTGCAAGTCATAACAATTGCCGCGTACTTGTCCCACATCAGCGTCAATTCGACGATAAACAAATCAAAGCTATTATCTCCAGGCAAGGTGTGATCGGTGCAGCCTTTGACAACTGGATGTTGGTTCCTGGTTGGGTCCGCGGAGGGAGCAATAATCCCCGTGCCACACTTGAGCACGTTGCCGATCATATCGACTACATCTGCCAACTTGCAGGGAATGCGGAGCATACGGCCATCGGTAGTGACCTGGATGGTGGTTTTGGTCGCGAACAATCACCAGAGGATCTGGATACAATTGCAGACCTGCAGAAGCTTGTAGAAATTTTAGACAAGCGGGGTTATCACACAAATGACATTTCACGAATCATGCACGGAAATTGGTTGCGTCTTTTGCAGAGAGCGTGGGTAGAATAAAATACTGGGTAACACACCCTAAAAGAGGAGATTGCTTCGTCGCGACGAACGCTCCTCGCAATGACAAAACAAAAGGAGAGCTGTTATGCCCAAGCAACAAATTACCACTTCAACTGGCGCAACACCGATGGGAGCATACTCACAGGGATTGCGCGCTGGCGATTTCGTTTTTGTATCTGGCCAAGGGCCGATTGACCCAGCAACGGGGAAAATAGTTGGTGACACGATTGAAGAGCAGACGACACGTACGTTGGAAAACATCAAAGCCATCCTCGAGGCGGGCGGAGCCACGATGGCCGATGTCGTCAAGGTCACCGCACATCTCACCGATCTATCTAACTTCGCAGCCTACAACAAAGTGTATGCGACATATTTTCCTGATCCAAAGCCGGTACGCACAACGGTTGGCAGCCAACTACTTGGCATGCTGGTTGAAATAGATGCCATTGCGTACGTCGGGAAGGAATAGCATGCGCGTCGATGAACTGGAGACACCTGTTCCTGTTGTAGATATTGACCGGCTCGAAGCAAATATATCTCGTCTGCAGTCCTATCTTGATGAGCACGGTATTTC